>CAZPEK010000298.1:0-5024 GCA_964585555.1 uncultured Leptospirales bacterium
ACTGTGTGGTTTTTTATATACTCCGGGGTGGCTGCAGTCAAGAGAAAAGTTTGTTCCTGGTGTTGGGCCACCAGGGATGGGGTGCTTTAAAAAAGTGTTTTGCGCTTGAAGTTTATTTCTGTTGGGTGTATGTAGTTGTTTTGTGGTGCCGATGGGGTGGAAATTCGTGTGGGAGATATATCCGGAATGCGGATATGAACAAGTTAGATGAAAATATTGATCCAGCTTATTATAAAATTTTTAAAGTAAAAGCATAAGGAAGAAAAAAATAATTTCAATTGTTTCCATGCTCATTGTATTTAATTTTCAAAATATAAGTGCAGTTTTTGCTGGTGGAGCATATGGCTTTAAACTTATACCAATTACAGATTATAGGATTTTAACTCTAGCAATATTTATTTTTCTATTTGCATTGTATAAAATTTTGAAAACACAGTTGAGTATCGCTTTAAAAATTTTATTAGTAATCCTGGCAATTATATTATGTTTTTCACTGGCGGTTTTATAATACTTAAAGTGGTGTGAATCAATATCGTCATCTAACACCGCTTATCAACTGCGTCGCTTCGCTCCCCGGACGTGCCGATTTACAACAGTAAAAAGCTAACGACCCGCAAGGATGGCTTAACTTCCTTACCCATGCCTCAATAAAAAAAGTCTTGCATCTCTTTTATTTTCTGACACTATCAGATAATAGAATGTAAGACAATCAACAGGTTCTCCGGTTTCCCCCGGAAACTTTTTATTTTAAAGGAGTCTGCTATGGTTCAATTCACCGCTGAAATTATCGGTACCATGATACTTGTTCTGCTGGGCAACGGCGTGGTTGCCAATGTTGTACTGAAAGACACCAAGGGACATGCCGCGGGCTGGGATGTCATTACCTTCGGCTGGGGCCTTGCGGTTTTTGTCGGTGTTATCATTGCGGGAAAATACAGCGGCGCCCACATCAACCCGGCAGTGACCCTGGGGCTCGCCATGGCGGGGACCTTCCCGTGGGGGCAGGTCCCTCTCTATATCGCCGCCCAGATGATCGGGGCCATGCTCGGTTCGTCCCTTGTCTGGCTGATGTACAAGGATCACTTTGACGCCACGGAAGACGGTGACAGCAAGCTGGCGGTTTTCTGCACCGGCCCGGAAATTCGCAGGTACAGCCGTAATTTTATCTCTGAGCTTATCGGCACCTTTGTGCTGGTGTTTACGATTCTCTATACAGTGGCCCCCACTCTTTCTCTTGACGGAACGAAAGAAGTCAAGGTCGGCCTTGGGGCCCTTGGGGCCCTTCCGGTGGCACTCCTGGTGGTGGCAATCGGCATGTCCCTCGGGGGGACAACCGGCTATGCTATTAATCCGGCCCGTGACCTGGGGCCGCGGATAATGCATGCCCTGCTGCCGATGAAGAATAAGCGAGACAGCGACTGGAACTATTCATGGGTACCGGTTCTCGGTCCCCTTGCCGGGGGAACCCTGGCCGCGCTTCTGTTTCTGCTTTTGAATAATTACCTGGGGATTATGAAATAGCCAATACTGGATGCAGGGCAGGGTTTACCGGCTCCATGAGAAAAATGTCTTCCCGTCTTCTTCCCAATGAAGCAGAAGGCTCTCTTCAATGAGCCGGGATATGAATATATCTGTCAGTTCATTTTCAATGCCCGTATGTTCAGAGAGGCGTCTGGTCAGTTCTGTGAAGGCGTCTTTGAATTCACCGTCTATTTTTTCATTTTCTTCTATAAGATCTTCAGAAAGAATGGCGTAGATAAGCTTTGTCCGGCGGCTCGCCATAACCATTAATGTTTCATCGTGGTTTGTTTTTTTCTCGAGATAGCGGTCATTCAAGTGCCGCCAGTTTTCAGTAATTTCCTGGTGAGAGGTTTCTACCAGCTGCAGTATTTCCTCAGGGGTAAGAGACGATGTCCGGATAACCGCATGATTGGCGTCGTAGAGATCCCAGTCATCGGAAAGTATTTCAAGATCATGGTTTTCTATTTCTTCACGTACCGAGGTTCCGGGGAAGGGAGCGAGTATATGACAGCCGTACTCCATGGTGAGTTTTTTCTGCATTGCAATCGTATCATTAAAGCTTTCTGTCGTTTCTCCCGGAAGTCCCGCGATAAAAGATCCATGGGCCCTGATTCCTTTTTCGGCACAGATGGTATCGGCTTTATACACCTGTTCGACCGTGATGCCTTTTTTTATTTTTTTAAGGATATCCCTGCTGCCCGACTCGATGCCGAAACTGAGGGCTGTGCATCCCGCATCTTTCATTGCCGCAATCATTTCTTCGTCGATTGTGTTAACCCTGGAAAAGACGCTCCATGAAAAAACAAGGTTTCTTTCCCCGATGCCCCGGCAGAATTCAAGGACCCTTTCTTTTTTTGCCGTAAATATATCGTCGGCAATATTTATCACTTTAAATCCAAGATTAAGAAGAGATTCTATTTCATCGAGAACCCTGCTTATTTTTCTGTATCGTATTTTGTAGCCTACCATTTTTCTGCCGAGACAAAAAATGCACCTGTTGGGGCAGCCGCGGCTTGTCGTTATACTGACGGGGAAACCGAGGGCCCTGTATTTTGATAAAGGAAGAAGATGGCGCGCCGGCACCGGGAGAGCGTCCAGGTCAGCAATAAAGGGTCTCGCCTCGTTAATGATTACTGAACCATTTTTTATGAAAGCGGTTCCTGAAATATTTTCCAGAGAGGTATTATTTTTTAGAGAATCAATGATTTCAGAAATGACCAGTTCTCCCTCTTTCATCACAATTATGTCTATCAGAGGGTATGACTGAAGCGTGTTTTCCGGGTCAAAGGAAACATGGGGCCCCCCCATTATGGTCAGGGAATCGGGAAGAATTCTTTTTGCTTCAGAAATTATTTCTGCTGCTTTTTTAAAATTCATGGTTACCGAATTGATGCCAATGATATCCGGTTTGAATTGGGTAAGCAGGTTTTGAAGCTTTTCAGGTGAATATTTAGTGACGATAAAATCGAGGATGATCACTTCAGCACCGGCCTCCAGGCAGACGGCAGCTATTGACGCAATACCAAGAGGTGGTGACGGCGCTTCTTCAAGAGGATAGGGAGGGGCAATAAGTGCAATTCTCATAGTGAGTTTGTGTCGCTGTAAAATTTAGTAACGTTTGATAGAACCTTTCAGTCAGCCATGGTTCTGTCAATAGCATTATTGATCTGTCTTATCTTACTTTAAACGGGAATAACAGCAGAATTTATTTTCTTTTAGAAAAAAGCTGATGTTGACAGTGAGTTCTAAAAATGCGATAATACAAGAGATATAAAAGAAAATTTTATGAAAAAATTAACTTTAAAATTATTAATCCCTGTGCTGGTTTTGCTTTTTCTGTCATTAAATCTGGCTCAAAGCCATGCTACTGTGATTGGCCCTGGTGTTTCAAAAGTTTTTGAGCTTTCAGAAGAAGAAAAACAATGGCTGGAAAAAAACCATAAACACCTGAATCTTTATTTTAATACAGAATTTCCTCCTATCGAATTTGCGGCCAAGGGGGGTGAGTTTACCGGAATGGGCGCTGATGTTATGAAGGCAGTTGAAAGAAGGCTTGGAGTTTCCTTTACCAGGAAAGCCAGTACTGACTGGAATAAACACCTCGTGGCCCTTGAAAAGGGAGAATGTGCAATTGCCCCGACAATTGTGCGAAATTCTGACCGGGACCGGTATGCATTTTTTACCTCTCCTTATGCCCGGGTCCCCGTTGTTATTATCTCCACCAGGGCCTTCGGTCATAATCTTGATCTTGACAGCCTGGAGGGATATCGGGTTGCGGTTGTCTCGGGATTTGCTACTGAAAAATATGTGAGAGAGAGATCACAGGGACGTTTTACCGTAGTAACAGTAGATAATGTTGTCTCAGGATTGCGGGCCGTTGCCTTTGGACAGGCTGATGTGCTGGTCGAAAATCTTGCGGTCGCGGCATACTATATTGAAAAAGAAGGTATACCAAGTCTTCAGGTGTCCGGTACCACGGATTATTACTTCGCATGGAGTATCGGGATAAGCCGAAAATATCCTCTTCTGTTTCGTTCTGTTCAAAAGGCCCTTACTTCTATTTCAAAAGAAGAATTAAAGCACATTCGAAAACGCTGGGTATCCCTTGAGGTGAAGAAGGGGGTTTCTCCAGAACTTGTTCGATTTTTGAAACTGGGGGGTGTTTTTGTCATACTTTTGCTTATCAGCCTGTCAGCAGTATCATGGCTCCTTAAGCGCAGACTGGATGAAAAGGTTGCCAGCCTGAAGTCTGCCCAGGCGGAACTTATTGAACAGACTGAGCGTCTTCTTCTGGCTACAGAGGCGACTGAGGCAGTAGTATGGGATTTTTATCCCGTCACGAAAGAATTTCTGATTAGTGGTGAATTCTTTCCGATCACCCGGGACGAACATGATAAGCAGGACTGGCAGGAAATGGTGTTTCACGATGACAGGGACTCCCTTTTGAAATCTATTACACAGTTAGTTGAAGCCGGTGGCGAAGGAGAACTGGAAGTAGAGTTTCGAATGAAGCAGAGTGATGGTTCCTGGCGCTGGGTTCTCGGGAAGGGCCGGACAATCAGCCGTGATGAGACAGGGGCTCCGACGCGGATAATAGGCTTGAACTTGAATATTCAGAATATAAAGGAAGTGCAGGGACAGCTCGCGGCGAGCGAATCGCGGTTCCGCTCTCTTTTTATGCAGGCTCCGATACCAATGGTAGAAGTGATGCAGGATGGTACTATATTTCTCGTCAACCGTAGATTCACCCAGCTTATCGGGTATACTGTTGAAGATATACCAACTGCTGAGCACTGGTTCAATAAGGCCTATCCTGATAGTGAATACCGTCAGAAAGCTGAAATTGAATGGAAAGGCGAAGTTGATAAAGCTTTTAGCAGTGATGGTGAAGTTCCCACTAAGGAATACCGGGTCACCGGCAAGGATGGTTCAATCCATACCATGCTTATCGGGGCGAGCATAATCAGTGAAAATATTCTTGTCAGCCTTTTCGATATAACCGG
>CAZPEK010000299.1:0-5011 GCA_964585555.1 uncultured Leptospirales bacterium
CGCGAATCCAGGCGGTATACTCACCTGGTGCGGGGGGGCTGAACTGGCAGATTCTACGGTCACCCGATTGATATGAAAAGGTGTTGAAATAATATTTTTTCCCCTGGCTGTCCCTGAGGTATGATTTAATGAGAACCGATTTCGGGCAGCGGAGGGCAATTTCAGCTATTCCCGTATTCAAATGCAGCACGTCAATTAAAGACTGAAGGTTTCCTCCAGGGCGGTCTTTTTTCTCTTTTGTGATAAGCTTTTCCATGCTGGTAATGAATGAGATACCGTATTCAAAATACGGATACTGAAGGTTCGGGGATGCTAGAAATTTTTTAACTGAATTCACCCCGGGGGTAAGGCTGTATGCTGCATCATTGGGGAAGTTTCTCAGAATTTTGGCCTTTGGATGGATAAAAAGCTGTCGGTCCCGGTAGGCCTGTTTTTTTTCGTATCGGCCGTTTTTATATATCTGCCGTTTATCAGCGCTGCAGTCTACAAGGTATGCTTTATTATTTATATATATGATATTCCATGCGTGGCCGCCGGGTTTATTGGTTCTTTTATTGAAATATGTTTTCGCGTAACCCCGCACATACTGAGCCTTTATTCCCCCGAGGGTCGCCATTTCTTTAAAAAGCCGGGCGAATCCGCCGCAGGTGGTGCGGCGGTACTTAAAAAGTTCATAGGCTTGACGGCTCCCGTCATTGCTGAGTCCGTAGAAGAGATCCATGTCATAGGCAAAGTTGTCAGTAATCCAGTCATGGATTCTCTTTGCCTTCAGGTAGTCACTTGAAGCTTCTTTTACCAGGAATGCGGTCAATCTGGGTAGATTTGTTTTCGGATCAGTGAATACATTTTTCTGCAGATCAGCAGGTACTGCACTGATACGCGGGTCGATTTTCCCGGTACGGTATTGCTGAGCCGTTTTATCCGCATAGAGCCGGTCGATGGCAGATGCCTTAACCGGGAAAAGAGAGAGTATTACTGAAAAAGTAATGATGGGGGCTAAGATTTTCATGTTTTGTCTTCCTTCCTCTATTAAAATACAATGCCGGTAGATATTCTGACGCCGGTATTGTATGAGATATCTTCTTTCAAATAATAGATGCCCCCAAAGAAAGCTATTGTCACAAGCTGTTTCCGATCAAGTGCATATGACGCGATATAGCTTATCCAGTCCCAGGGCATAATGCCGATTCTGGTCTGGTAGACGAGATCAGCTCCGATTTGAAATTCAAAGCCCGGAGAGTAGTGCCGGTGATTTTCGATTGCTGTGCTGTGAGTAACTGCAAAGAAGGGAATGAATATTCGTGATGTGTTTCTGGTTGTGGGCTTCTGGAAAAAGTAATTACGATATGACAGTATAAAGAGGGAAGAGCTGTAGTCTACCCCGTCTTCCCACTCTGCATTGATCGTATAATAGTATTCAAAACCAAAGGCAGAGTAGTCTTTATAAGGGAAGTAAGTCGAAAGGCCCGCGTTGACTGACAGGTATTCTCTGTCATTGTATTCGTTTTTCTTATACCCGGGGCCGGTACTGAAGGTGATGTTGGCCCCGTAGAGGCTGACGGGTATTATTATAAGCAGCACTGTGATAAGTAGTTTTGTCATATTCAATTTTTGAACTCAATATCAGGAATTTTTTCCGGTTAAAACCGGAAGGTCAAAATAGATACAAAATGTGTGAAGAATGCAAGTTCTTTTTAACTCACTTCAGGTTTATTAATCTTGACACACTTGTTTGTCTCCATATATTTTGCATACCAATTAAATGGAGACCTGAATGAAAAAGGATGACCGGCTGCTTTTTCTCATGTCCCGGGCCCAGCACGCGGTTTCGGAATACATGAAAAAGAAATTTATTGAAGAAAAGATCAGCATTTCCCCTGCCCAGATGGGGATACTTTTTCTTCTCCAGAAGGGGAACCTTCGCCCCATGTCAGAACTGGGAAAACTTCTCGAAATAGATAATTCAACCATAACAGGCCTTGTTGACCGCCTTGAAAAATCCGGCTTTGTCAAGCGGAGTGCTGACCCCAATGACCGGCGTAAATGGCTTATCAGCATTACCGAAACCGGAGATGGTGAAATAAACCAGGCAAAAAAAATTGTGAAGGAAGTTAACCGAAAAGTAAAAGAAGGCTTCAGCGAAAGCGAAATCGATAGTTTCAGAAATGTCCTCGGGGGCTTTCTGGTGAAATTCAGATAAAGGAAGGCTTGTCATGAGCGAATGGAAAAAAACCAGCTGTGTACTCTGCGCGCAAAACTGCGGCCTCGAAGTGCAGATCGAGAATAACCGCATAGTAAGGGTTAAGGGTGACAAGGAAAATCCCCGGAGCCAGGGCTATGTCTGCAACAAGGGGACCAGTATCGCCTGGCATCAGCACCATAGTGACCGTCTTACCGGACCCTTGAAAAAAACCGTTGATGGATTTAAAGAAATATCCTGGGATCAGGCAGTCTCTGAAATATCAGAAAAGCTGAAAGCGATAGTCGATAAAAACGGCCCCCGCTCCTTTGCCTTTATGGGCGGTGGCGGCCAGGGCTGCCAGACCGATGCCGCCTTTGGTGTTGCGCTTCTCAAGGGCCTTGGCTCAAGGTACCACTACAGTCCCCTTGCCCAGGAACTGACCGGCTACTTCTGGGTCTGTGGGCGTATGTTCGGGCGCCAGAACCGCTTTGCCATGCCCGATGAGCACAATGCGGAAATACTGCTCGGTATCGGCTGGAACGGGATGCAGAGTCACCAGATGCCGAGAGCTCCCCTGGTAATCCGGGAGTTTTCGAAAAATCCCGATAAGAAACTGGTTATCATCGATCCGAGAAAATCAGAAACCGCAGAGCTGGCGAATATTCATCTTGCCCTGCGTCCCGGTACTGATGCTCTTCTTTTTAAAGCAATGATTGCCCATATCCTTCAGGAGGGCTGGGAAGCCCGGGATTTCCTTAATGAACAGGTTAAGGGTTTTGAAGCGGTTGAGCATATTTATAAAGACTTTGATGTACAGGCTGCCCTTGAGGTGTGTGCCATTGATTGTGACACGATACATGACCTGTGCCGCCATCTGACCACAAAAAAATGGTGCGCTCATCCCGACCTGGGTATCTGGATGGGACGTCATTCTACAGCAACAGCATACCTTATTATGCTTCTGGCGATTGTATGCGGTGTTGCCGGTCAGCCAGGGGGCAACGTGATACCCGGCTCGGTAGTTCCCCTGGGATCACATACCGATGAGCGGGATGAAAAGACATGGCGCACTGTAGAGACCAACTTCCCTGCGTTAATGGGATACCATCCGCCCAATGTTATGCCTGAAGAAATTCTTTCAGAGAAGCCTGATCGTCTCAGAGCGGTACTCTGCGGGGGCAGCAATCCCCTCAGGTCATATGCTGATACTTCCGCCTATGAAGCGGCATTTGAAAAACTTGATCTTCTGGTGACTGTTGAGCTTGCCATGACCGAAACAGCACGAATGTCAGATTATGTGCTTCCCGCCCGTTCGGGATTTGAGTCATACGATACGACTTTTTTCACCTGGAACTTTCCTGAGATATTTTTTCACATCAGGCCCCCGGTGGTCAAACCGGAAGGCCAGCAGAAAGAATGTGGTGAAATATATACAGCAATCGGTAAAGGAGTGGGGCTGGTGCCTGAACTTCCTTCATGGCTGCACAGTGCCGCGAAAAAGGATCGTTTTGGTTTTACCATGGCATTTCTTTCCTTCATGATGAAAAATAAAAAGGCTGCCCGGGTCGCTCCAATGATTCTTGCTGAAACTCTCGGCAAAGAGTGGGGGTCCGGCAATCTGGCCGCTCTCTGGGGGGTCACCATGATGATGAACCCGGGAAACCGGAAAAATGCCGAGAGGGCGGGGCATAAAATCCCGTCACGATTCAGCCTGCTCCTTCGTCCAGATAAAATTTTACGGGCTTTCTTCGGGGCGATACGGTATCGAAGCATTGCCCCTCTCTTTGCCCTGTCGCCACAGGTCGCCCAGTCTGATCTAATTTTTAAAAAGCTCCTTGATCATCCCGAGGGCATATGGTATGGAACGCTTGATCCCGCTGAAAATAAAAAAGAACTTCGCACCGAAGATAAGAAGCTTCATGTTCATATTCCTGAGCTCGATGAATGGATTGACGGCATTCAGCCCGCCAGTGAGGCGGCGGCCCTTGAGCCTGATCCGAACTTTCCTTTTATTCTCAATGCGGGGCGTCACCATAACAAGGTTGCCAATACCCTGATGCGGGATCCCGCCTGGCTGAATGATAAGCGGGGCTGTACGGCGGCGATGCATCCCGATGATGCCGTGGCACTTGGTGTCAGTGATGGTTCCATGGTGCGGGTTATTACAGAAGCGGGTTCAGAAGAAGTTGAAGCGGAAATATCTGAACAGGTGCGAAAGGGGCAGGTTTTGATTCCCCACGGTTTTGGTCTTAATCACGATGGAAAGACCTACGGCATCAATATAAACCGTTTGACGAAAAATACCCAACGAGACCCGATAGCAGCAACACCTCTTCACCGTTACGCGCCCTGCCAGATTGCGGTGCTGCAGGACAATAAAACATGAAAATATGCGGATATCAGTGTATAAATTTTATTTTTAAAACCTGCTACTTTAAACTTGTTGCTCTCAACTTACTGTATTTCAGTGTATGCAGTGCAATGGTCATCGGCTCTTTTTCCTGCTCACCTGCAGAGAAAAATAAACCCGTTCTCCGTGTTGCTGCGGCAGGAAATCTTTCTTTTATGCTGAAGGATTTACAGAAGCCCTTTCTTCGAGCCAATCCGGGAATCTTTATTCAGTCTATCACCGCCTCAAGCGGGAAGCTGACTATGCAGATTGAAAACGGCGCCGTCTTTGACCTCTTTCTTTCTGCGGATATGGCGTTCCCTGAGCGTCTTTTTAAGAAGGGCCTCGCTGTCGGGGCTCCTGTCGAGTATGCCAGGGGTGTTCTGATTTTTTTTACCCGTACCGGCTTTTCCCCCGGCGATGGGCTTGATTTTTTACAG
>CAZPEK010000300.1:0-5010 GCA_964585555.1 uncultured Leptospirales bacterium
GTGATTCTCGTTTGTGAGAAGCTTTTCTTCCTTCGGGTTAGAAATGAAACCTGATTCGTATATAACTGAAACCGGGTAGTTGAAAAAGTAAGAGAACCGGTCGTCACCCACTGCCCCAAAACCCCAGTTGTTCGGATGCACTCCTCTTTTGGAAAGAGTCTTTTTAAGGTTCAAGGCATATCTTCGGGAGAAACCACTTGCATCCATTTTGTTATAGAGAGTTAAAAAGCCGGAATAGGTTCCTTTCACGTGTTTCAGCATTCGGCGGCCGTACTTATCACGGGTAATATGGATCCCGGGGAGATTAACCCGGCCGCTGGCTTTGTAGATCTGGGATACATTGTTTAGATGCTCTGAAATGATAATAAAGGCCCTGTGCTCTTTTGCGAGTTTAACGGTTTTATCAAAGGCGATGTTTTTGTACGAATCAGTTTTGTTTTTCAGCACATCAATAAAATCATCGGTGCTGAAAACATCAATATGAGGGTTCTTTTCGAGCATTTTGTACAGTTTTCTTGCCAGCAGAATAGAATAGTATTCTTCAGGAAGGCCAGTACAGCTGAGGCGTTTCGTTGCCGCGCCCCCCTGCCATCTTCCGTCTGGAAGTTTTCCGTGGGCAGGATCAATGAAAATGTTGATCTTTTCCCCCGCCTTAAGCATTTCCGGCAGCCGGGTGTAGGTTGCATCGATATGACTGATTATCTTGATAAGATCCCTGGTCTGCTTTACCCGGGTTTCCTTTTTTAGAATCCTGGCCACAGACCAGGGTTGTTTTATAAGAAGAGGTGAAGGTTTAATTTTTATCTCCCGGGAAAAGAGAGGTGGAGAGAAAATAATTATAATTAAAGACAGGGCTGTAATGAGTATAGAAGAAATCCTTAATGGGCATTGCTTAGAGAACATATTATAATCCCGAAAACTGGTTAATTGATGAAAATACTATTCAGGATAATTCATCAGGTGAATAATCCTTATAGTAAAAATATCGTTAAGTAGCAAGAAAATATTTGCAATTTTATTTTTAAATGTCTAAAATAAGTAGAATTTATTAAATTTAAAGGGTATTGAGACATAAAGTTACTGGTGATTCTGTGTCATGCCTGATATTAAAATAAGAACAGGATAAAAAATGGATCATGATTTTATAAGATTTGAACAACTCTCAAGTGAAATTCGCGAAGAGATTCGGCAGTTTCATGAAGAGTCAAGGGGCAGTGAGATGACCCTTGAAGAATCAACACAAAAATGGTTTGCCGACAATTTTGACATGTGGCTTCATCGACGGTTTCCCGATGAAACAGACAGAGGCAATAACCGACAGCATTATCGTCTCGAAATTGAGCTTCCGGTAAGCATTGTAGAAACTTTAATTGATACAAGGGCAGAAGATGAACATTCGGAACGCATTGTCGGGCATGCGGTAAATATCAGCAGGGGAGGGCTCTACTTTATTTTTGAAAGACCAATAGAGCGTTCTTCAATTATTAAGATAATGATTGATCTACACTCAGATGATGGCAAAAATAACAATATTGAAGTTCTTGCAATGGTGGTAAGGTGCGACAAGCTTGATGATGGTTACGGAATCGGTATCATGTTCAGCAGTATTTATGACAGGGAGAGGGAGAGTATTGACCTTTTCTTCCTTAAAAAACTTGCCCTTTACCTGTATCATTAAAAATCAGTTTCTTGAACTGGTTATTCTTTTTAAATGCCGCTTGAGGTTTGATTTTTTTATGTCAAAATAAAAAACGTTATTACCCTGGCAGTGAATATCCTTTGCCTGCAGTTTCCCGTGACTGTTTATCAGGTTGAGTATCGTAGCCCTTGTATTTTGATCAATGATTCTATCCTTTGAAACAAGAAATTTTTGAAGGGAAGCTTCGGCTCTCTTTCTGGCACGGTATTCAATTTCTTTAAGATTGTTCAGGCATTCCTCTTCTGGAGCCAGAATAATGACCCGGAAAACGTCAATGCTGATGAATCCTTCAGTGAGGTATCTTTTTTCAATTTCATTTTTTTTGATGTTTGTGTGTGTTTCGGTTTTTTGTGAAGGAAGTTGATCTTTTTTTATTTCACTGACTACCTGTTTCGTACAGGCCGATATCAGAAAAAGAAATGTAAGAGATACTGCCAGTGTGATAACTTTATTCCCCATTTTATTCTCCTGTAACATTACTTTTTATTTTTTTGCATTTGATAGACGCAATCTTTTTTTGCAGATTGCGTTCTGTGATCCTGTAGACCAGTACTACTGATTTATCTTTTTTGTAGTATTCTTCTACAATGCGACCAGAGTCAAGGTATTTGTTTGTTTGTTTTTGAAAGTGAGCCAGGTCTATGTTTTTTATTGAATCCGGGTCTTTCTGTCTTTCGCTGATGCGGCATGTTTCTTTTAAAAAATAATCAACCAGTGACCTTTCTGACTGTCGCTGAATCTCACTTTTGGCCTGAAAATAGGCGCTTTCCCGTGAATTAATCAAACCTGAGGTTTTATTTGCAGGTTTTTTGTTTATCAGCACCTGATAACAGTGAGGGCTGATAAAACCTTCACTGAAATAATTTGAAGCTTCTTCTTTACTCAGCAGTGAGGGGAGGCAGCCTGCTGAGCAAAATAGAATAAGGGCTATGTGGAGTGGAATTAGTCTTTTCACTTATTTCTTCTTTAACAGGTTTATGATGCTTTGAATCTGATCCGCCTTTGGGTGTCCCGGCCTGGCAGATAGTAGTTTTTCAAAGTGATTTACTGCTTTTTCATTGTTTTTAATTTTTCTATAGTATATCATACCCAGTTCTTCATGAGCATCGTATAGTGTCTTGTTCAATTGTAAAGCTTTTTCAAAGGAATTAACCGCATCGGTGAAATTTCCCTTGTCACGATAGCTCATACCGAGGAAAAAATGTACTTTAGAATCGATGGGTTTTATGTTGAGACATGTTTTATACTCTTCAATTGCTTCATCGAACATTTTTGATTCCCGGTAGGCATTGGCAAGATTGTAATGAGCGTCAAATGAACGGGGAGAGTTTGTTGCCGCATTACGGTATTGCTGGATAGCCTTATCGAAGAGTTTGTTTTTTGAATAGAGCTCCCCAAGGTTTATGTAGGCCTTAGTATATGAGGGATTGATGTCAATCGCCTTTGTGTAATTGCTTATTGCTTTGTCATCGTTGTTAAGGCCCTCATAGGCTTTGCCTAACTGGTAATAACTCGGGGCATCATTTCCCTTCAGGGAAAGCGACTTGTTAAACGCAGCAATAGCTCCATTGTAGTCTTTTTTGATGTGTTTTATCAGACCGGTATTAAAATAAGCCTGGGAATAGTCAGGATCATGATTGAGGGCCTTCTGGTAAAACTGCAGGGCGTTGGTGTATGACTTCATTTCATGGTATGTTTCGGCAACTTTAAAATTTGTATCCGGATTGGAAGGGCGCAGTTCAAGGTCTTTTGTGAAATACCTGAGTGCCTCCCGATAGTTTTTTGTCTGCAGGTAGACATCTCCCAGACTGTAATAAGCCCTGTCCAGTTTTGGGTCTTGTTGTATTGCTTTTTTGAAATCCCTTATGGCCCCCGTTCTGCTTTTCAGTCTAACATAAGATAGTCCACGGGAATAATATGCCTTCGGGAAATCGGGCTGCTGTTGTACGGCACGGGAAAAAGATTTAGCCGCTGCATTATATTTTTTTTCCATGTAGTAGATTAATCCAAGACGGTAATGGGATTCTGCTCTTTTGGGATTTGCCAGGGTTGAATTCTGGTATGCTTTTTTTGCCTGCTCAAGCATGCCGTTTTTCTGGTAAATTTTTCCCTGCATCATGTGGCTGTAATCATCATTTTTATCAATATCAGTTGCTTTTCGATAGGCCTTCAGGGCATCTTTATACTTTTTTTCTGCGGTATATTTGTCGCCCATTTGTCGCCATTTTGCAGCATCTTTACTTACTTTTCTGCGGGGCGTATCCGGCATGGAGGGATCGTCAATGCTGCCCAGGTCGATACCCGATGATCCATTGCTTCCATTTGAGGTTCCATCGTTATTGCCTGATGTGCCTGAACTTCCGTCATTATCATTGTTGTTGTTATTCGCGGCGGTACGGCTGGCACCCTTCATTTTATCATAGGCTGCCGCATATTTTCTCTTCAGGTTTTTATCACGATTGTTGTACTGCAGTGCTTTCCGGTAATACTGAACGGCATTCTTATAGTCTCCCTGCTTCGCGTAGATGTCACCAAGACGTTCAGAGGCCCGGGCATCAGAATCCTTCAGAGCAAGGGCTTTTTTGAAGGCCCTAATCGCCGCATCCATGTCTCCAAGCCTGAGGTGAGCTTCTCCGATCCCACGATGGTACTTTGGATTGGAGTCTTCCAGACTTGCGGCCTTCTGGTAGTTTTTCAAAGCGGAATTGTATTTTTTTTGCCGGTAATTCAGATTCCCGAGGTTATAATATCCTTCTGCAGCATTGGGATTTTTTTCAATTCCTTCCTTTATAATTTTTTCTGCCTTTTTATTCTCTCCCTTTCTCAGGTGATATTCTGAAATGTTTTTGTAGCTTTCCTGATCCTTCGGGGCGATTTTTTTGGCATTTTTGTATTCTCTCAGGGCCTTCATATATTTTGACTGCTGGTCATAGACATTTCCAAGCTTATTGTAGGCTTTCGGGTAGCGGGGTTTTACTTTTTTGGCCTGTTTAAAGGTTTCAATTGCGCTGTCATAATCTCCCTTCATTGCATAGGCGTGGCCCAGCTCGTTAAGGGCATAGTAGTCGTTCGGATTTATTTTAAGAGCTTTTTTGAAATATTCTATTGCCTCATCAAGCTCTCCCATTTCTTTGTAAAGCATGCCCAGTTTGGTGAGGGTCTCAGGGTTTCCTGGTTCTGTTTGCAGTAACTGAAGGTAAAGGTCAATTTGTTTCTGCCGCATATCCTCAACATCCGGCGCGCTGTCTCTGAGAAGAAAGTATCCCCCGGTTAACAGCAGGAGAAGAATAAACACGCCCCCAAGTACCTTT
>CAZPEK010000301.1:0-4991 GCA_964585555.1 uncultured Leptospirales bacterium
TTTGCTCAGCATCCATTTCTATCCATGCCCTTCCGATATTAACCCGGTCATGGGAATCATCCGAGGCGATCATCGGGTAACCAAGTTCAAGCTTCTCAAAATCCTTTTCACGAAATCCCTTCGAAGTTATCTCAACGGCCCCAATTGGAAACTGCTGCTCAAGTTCTCTCAGCCGGTCTTCAGCCTGAGCCGGCGTGATATCATATTCACCAATATGATTAAAAATATAGAGTTCTTCTTTATCCCCTTCAATACGATTAACATGAACATAGCCTTTTACGAAAACCGTCAATTCCACACCATAAAAAATAATCATATCCGAATCAACCGATTCGATGGCCTGACGGTAGTTTTTCTTTAAAAGATAGTCATGATCGGTAAAGGCGATAAAATCATAACCGAGACGGCTGTAGGCATCAGCAACTTCCTGCGGCGTTAACTTGCCGTCAGAATACGTTGTATGAGTATGAAGACACCCCTTCAGCAGCATCTGTTTCCCCCGGAAGATTTCAAAGACCTCGAGCAATTGGACAACTGACCAACACGCACCCTTAAAAAAAAGGATTCAAGTATCCCTGTATAAATAAACCTTTTGATTACACCAACCCTTTTTCATACTGGACGGACTGTCTATATCTTGGTTGAACGTCCAATTAACTTATAGAATCAGGCATAAAAAAAGTCAAGAAGAAAAGGATTTTTTCCCCGAATTAATCAGATTTTTATAAAACAGAGCACTTTCTTTGAAAGAATTATGGCAAAGGAAGTTTAAAAACAATTTGACAGATGCCCTTCCCCTCCCCTCAATTCCCCGGAGGGGGACGTGCTGTCTGGAAAGAGATAGAATGTTTCAGGCATTTATCCCCGGGCGCAAAAAGAGGCAGGAAGGGAAACTGACAATGAAATGCTATACCTGTGATGTTAAGATGCAGCCAAAGGCCCTTGAGGGTCATGAAGCCTGGAAGTGCCCTATCTGCTTTTCATTTATGGTTGACATTCACCACCTCAGATCACTCTGTTTAATCAACAGCGAGCTGTTTGAAGATCTTCTCAACAAGATAAAGAGTAAAACTGAAAAAAAAGCACATAAAACCGGCTCTTACCGAAATTTCTCACTGGACCAAAAACATCATTCGATGGTCAGCATTTCGCCCCCCTCAGGCATATGTCCGGGATGCGGCACCGACCTGTATCCCCTGAACTTCGCAAGCAGCAAACATTCCATTCAAACCCACTTCTGCAGCAGCTGCGAGAATATTCAGCTGCAAAAAAAAGATCTGCCGGGCATAACAGGCATTTTTAAAAATGCAAAAGAACTAAAACCTGTATCTTTTTCAAAGGAAGAAGCAAAATCATTTCAACTGAAAGACCTGATCCCTGTTCTCGATGAACAGTCTCTCTTTATAATATCGGCAGCATTCTTTATGCTCTTCGGCATATCCGAAACCTACCGTACATTTATCTTAAATATCTTTTCTGATATGACTATTGGCGGCGGTATATTCATATTTTCTCTTATTGGTGCCATGGTTTTATCTCTCTATCACGCCTTTTCAAAAAAAAATAAATCAGGTTTTGAAAAACTAATTTTTTTATTTTATACGCTTACCCTCTATCTGCTGATCAGCGGAGTAATATGTATCTATATGACAGACCATTATACAATGCCTGAACTGCTCCTGGTGGTTTTTCCAGGAATTAATTTTCTTGCCGCAATTATTGCCAGTATCTTTGTAAACGCTGATTCAAACTTCAAAATTATGGAAAGTATGGTTCACGATGACGATATGCCTTTGAGACAACTGGCATTCACTGCATTTTTTATGTTCATGTTTTTATTCAGTCTCGAAACCTTAAAGATAAACTGGCTGATTTCAATATCTATTCTCATGACCTTCGTGGTTTTAAAACCGAGCATCACCACAGGCTCTCAAGCTCTACAAAAGTTCTTTATGTCAAAACAAAAACAACAATCTTTAAATCCCCACAGGAAGACTTCCTGCTGGAGGCATAAAAAGAATTAAAAAGTTCACCCCCCCCGGGGCAATGTCATTAAGTTTAGCAAAATCTTTCAATTCAGGCCTGCCTGCGGCAGGCCTGAGGAGTTTTTTTCGGGGCTCCGCCCCGAACCCCCTGTTTTTTACATTAAAAAATTTCTTAACTTAATGACATTGCCCCCCCGGGGGTGGAGAAGTCCAGGTTTTTGAAATAGTATAAGATATCTCGAGCCGGGGGCGGCCTTAACTTCCTTACCCGATATCAACAACAATAAGCGTCACGTCATCTTCGAAGGTATCTTCTTCTTTCATACCGGTCCATTCCCTGACTTTACCGGTCAGATACGGGGGGAAGTCATCAGGACTCAGGGCTGCCCCCTGGCAGATAATGGTATCCACATCTGCGGTCATGAACATTTCACCCTTTTCGTTGCGAGGCTCAACGATTCCGTCAGTATAAAAAAAGATACGGTCTCCCTTGCTGAAGGAAGTTTCCATTGTCTGGTAATCAGCTGTTTCCATCCACCCGAAGGGAACACCGCGAATAAAGGGACGGTCAACCCTCATCTCATCGCGGCGCATAATCATTGGGGGCCAGTGGCCGCCGCTGCCGTGGGTCATGGTCATTTTTTCAAGATCAATGATTGCAAAAACCGCGGTAACATACTGGTCTCCGGTAAAATCATACATTGATTCATTCAGGTTTTTCATCATCACATCGGGACGGGTATCCTTTTCAAGGTGAAAAGAATACGTGACCTTCAGCATGGCGCAGATAAAGGCCGCCGGTACGCCGTGGCCTGACACATCGGCAAGCAGTACGGCAATCCGGTGATCATCGAGCTGTCTGACATCGTAAAAGTCGCCCCCCAGCTTCATCATCGGCTCGTAGTGTACCGCCGCCTTGAGGCCGTCCATTTCAGGGACCGTGCTGATCAACACGGATTGCTGTATTTCATGGGCAAGGGCTATATCGTGATTCAAAATATCAAGCTCAGTCGTCAGCTTGGCGGCGCTTTTAAAAGATATCATGCTGTTAACCCGGGCAAGAAGCTCCTCTCTTTCAACAGGCTTGGTGATATAGTCATTTGCCCCTGCCTCAAAACCCGTAAGAACATCTCCGGGACGGTTTTTAGCCGTAAGCATCAGGATCGGGAGATCATAAGAAGTATATTTTTCCCTGACCTGTCGGCAGACATCATAGCCGCTGATCCCGGGAAGCATAACATCGAGAAGAATCATATCAGGGCGCATCCCCTCATGGATCTGCCGGATAACCTCCTCGCCACTGGTGAAGGTTATAACATAAAAACCCGCAAGCTCAAGACTGTTTCGAAGCACCTGAAGAAGCACCGGTTCATCGTCAACAATCATAACCGAAAAGCCCTCACCTGTTTTTATAGTCTCTTCTGCAGTATCTTCTTCCTGGAGGATATCAGTGCCGGGGAGATAGTTAAAGCCCGCCTGCAGCTCAGAGAGTACTGTCTCAAGGCTTTCAGGAGGAGCGTCAGCTTTACCTTCTCCAGGATCAAGGGTAAAACTGAAGGTAGAACCCTCACCTTCCCTGCTTGTGACACCGATAGTCCCACCGTGAAGGGCAACAAGGTCCCGGCTAATTGAAAGACCGAGCCCTGAACCGGGAACATTTGACCGTTTCTCAGCCTGCACCTGTTCAAAGGACTCAAAGACTCCTTCGAGTTTTTCTTCAGGGATACCGATTCCCGTATCGGCGACAGAGACGCGAATCTTTTCTCTTCCTTCATTATCCATTTCCCGTGAAGCTGAAATGACAATCTCACCGTTCGAGGTAAATTTTATCGCGTTGCCGATGAGGTTAAAAAATATCTGCTGCAGTTTTTCCACATCCCCTTTTACAATATACTCACCAAAAGAAATCTCATTGAGAAGCACAAGCCCCTTCTTCGCTGCCAGGGGAATCAGGATAGAAACAACCAGCTGCACGATCCGGGCAACGTCAAGGGACTTCATTGAGACGGTAACATCACCATGCTTCAGCTGAGAAAAATCGAGAATATTGTTTATCATATTTGAAAGTCGCCGGGCGCTCACTTCAATAAGAGACAGATCCCGATGCCCGTCAGAATCACCCTGCCACCCCGGTTTTTCCATCAACGACTGGGTAAGGCCGATAATGCCGAAGAGAGGCGTTCGAAGCTCATGGCTTATATTGGCGATAAAATAATCCTTTAATTCATCAAGGCGCCGCAGTTCACGGTTGGTCTTCTGAAGTTCTCCGATCTGGAGAGTCACAATGTAGGCAAAATGGTTAAAGGTCATGGCAAGGCGTCCGAATTCATCATTGGTCCTGACTGGTATCCGGTAACTGAGGTCTCCTCCACCGAGAACTTCGATCCCGTCGATCAAATCATCCACGGGCTTTGTTATAATTCTACTGAAGACATACCCGAGAAGAGAAACAAAAAATATTCCACCGCCAATAACCAGAAAAATTATCATTCTCAATTTATGGATGGAAGAAAAAGCCTTCTGCTGCGAGTATATCATCCTGGCGGCACAGATTACCTTCTCTCCCGGGATCAGGCCGGGGGCAGTAAACTCAAAACAGTCGTCCTTAAAGGCTTCAATATATCGTTCGTGAAACTGTTCCCCCCGGGGAAGTTTCCTCAATTCATCAGGTGGAACCCTCCCGCCGGGGTAAAGCTTTTGTGCCTCTTTGCTGTCTTCAGGATACGAGGCGAGAATCAGGCCGTTATACTTATTTCGTGAAGAGAGTAGAACCATGTCTGCATAGACCAGGCCGTCCTGCTCAAGGGAAGAAACAATATTGATCGTTTCTCTGGCATCGAGGCGGGTACTGGGAATATCGCCCCCATTCATCAACAGTACATTAAGAAGTGAGCGCGCCAGTATTTTACTGTCTGTAAGGCCGCGGCGGATGAGCATGTTAACTTTTCCCTGTTCCTGCTTTTGTCTTTTTTTACGGCTTCTTTAAATGTCGCATACAGTTGTTCC
>CAZPEK010000302.1:0-4989 GCA_964585555.1 uncultured Leptospirales bacterium
CAATATAGCCGGTCTATTCGAAAAACCGGATATTGATGGTGTACTTGTGGGTGGTGCCAGTCTTAAGGCAGATTCGTTTCTGGCAATAGCCACGGTCTAAACGTATTGACAACGTTACCCTTCAGCCTGATGGGGCTGAAGGGAAAAAATAACATTCCTGCCAGGCTGTTCGCAGGGAAGTGGTATGAGGAATAAAATGGGAATACTTCTCTCTATATCTACCGTATTATTTGCCGTTCTTTGTGTTATTCTTGTGATAATTATACTCCTGCAGTCTGATAAGAGTGCAGGCATGGGTATTCTGGGGGGATCAAGCCAGTCAGCTTTCGGATCATCTACAGCGGATGTTATTACCAAGATTACTACTGTTATGGTGGCAATTTTTATGCTTGGTTCACTGGGCCTGGCTGTTATGGAATCATCGAGAACATCATCCTTGAAAGAAAAGGTTATGACCTCAGATAAACCCTCCGCAGAGGTTCTTCAGAAAGATGAGACTAAAAAAGAACCCGCCAAACCAAAGGATGCTGACGATAAAAAACCCGGCGTAAATTAACCTGCCGTATCAGCAAACCAGTAAGATGGAGGATCCGTCAATGGCGACTACAGTCATGGTTGATAAAACTGAATGCACCGGTTGTGAGCTCTGTGTCGATATGCTCCCCCAGGTCTTTAAAATGAATAGTAATGGTGTAAGCGAAGTAATTGATTCTACCGGGGCTTCTGAGAGTGATATTCAAAATGTCATAGCAAACTGCCCGGCAGAATGTATACACTTGAAAGAATAAGTAAGTAAGGAAGGAAATTATGTCATTAAAAGATTTTATATTTACATCTGAATCCGTATCAGAGGGGCATCCGGATAAAGTTTCAGATCAGATTTCAGATGCCATTCTTGATGCCCATTTAACTGGTGATAATACTTCCCGGGTTGCTCTTGAGACTCTTGTGACGACTGACCTGGTGGTTCTTTCCGGTGAAATAACATCAGCCTGTGAAGTAGATTATGATGCCGTTGCCCGGCAGGTTGTTTCTGATATTGGATATACTGACCCGGAAATAGGTTTTGACGCGAAAACATGTACTGTTGATATTAATGTTCACGCCCAGTCCGCTGATATCTCCCAGGGAGTTACAGCGGGAGACAATGTCTATAAAGAGCAGGGCGCTGGAGACCAGGGAATGATGTTCGGCTACGCAGTTGCCGAAACTGAAGAGCTCATGCCCATGCCGATTTCTCTTTCCCATAAACTGGTTAAAAAACTGGCTGATGTAAGGAAATCAGGTGAGCTTGATTTTATCCGGCCCGATTCAAAATCCCAGGTAACCATTCAGTATGAAGATGGTAAACCGAAGCGGGTAGACGCGGTTGTTATTTCTACACAGCATACACCTGATGTCTCACTGGAACAGATTACCGAAGGTGTTATTGAAACTACTATTAAAAAGGTCATTCCCGCTGAATTGCTTGATAATGATACAAAGATTTACATAAATCCTACAGGACGATTTGTAATCGGCGGACCTCACGGTGATACCGGCCTCACAGGAAGAAAGATTATCGTTGATACCTATGGCGGCATGGGGCGTCACGGCGGGGGAGCTTTTTCTGGAAAGGATCCTTCCAAGGTTGACCGTTCTGCAGCTTACATGGGACGCTATATTGCCAAGAATATTGTAGCCGCCGGCCTGGCTTATCGTTGTGAAGTACAGCTTGCCTATGCTATTGGTGTTCCCGATCCTGTTTCTGTTATGGTTGAGACCTTCGGAACCGGTACCGTCTCAGATCTTGAAATTTCAGAGCGGGTTAAGTCTGTTTTTAATATGAAACCGGCGGGAATTCTCGAGACCCTTGATCTGAGACGTCCGATTTTTCGGTCGACTACTAATTATGGTCACTTCGGCAGAGAAGACCAGGGGTTTATATGGGAAACTGTTGATCGTATTGACTCCTTGAAGTAAACTGCCTGATTTCCGGAAAATACTATAATGTATCCGGTTGCCGTTTTTTTTGTCCGGTAACCGGTACTGCAGCAGGTTTTTTTTCCGCAGGTGGTTTATCCACTGAAGGGAATCTCCTTCTTCTTCCGATAATAAAAGTATATTTAATACTGCTTTTACGGGAGATTCTGATGAGTACAAAATTACGAAGTTTTCAATATAATTGTACCTGCGGTTACCAGGTGAAAGTCTTTATTGATTTCGGGGTGCCCCAGGAGATGTACAGGTGCAGAAAGTGCGGCGCCTCAGTAAAGAGACAGGAGGTGTTGTAGATTTTCTTCCTGTAAATTTTTTAATTATTTTATTACACGGGATGACTATGTCCACTATCTGGAAGAAAATATACAGTACCCTTGCTTTTTTCTTTTTCTTTCATGTATGCTTTACCGCAGGTTCTCTGCCTGCAGATGATAAAAATCCCGTCGATTTGAATCCTCCCACGGTAACATCTTCAGTTGACGAGCCCGATAAAGATGAAGATGAAAAGGAAGAGACCGAGACAAAAAAGGGCTTTAATGTCAATATAGACGCCAGTCTTCTCTACGGGCTTTATAACAATATTTTTTCCGCCATTTCTTTCATTCAAAATCATGAAAAATTTGCCTACCAGCTGAATTCAGAATTCAAGAGATCTAATGATTTCGGCTATAAAAATTCTTCCTTTTATAATAACGAGATAGGTTTTACGGGGAAAGCCCGTTTCTTTAAATCATGGACCTTTATCCCTGAGCTGACGGTTAATAATGAGTCCCATGGAATGTTTGATGACGAGACTTTTAATCGGGAAGAAAAAGACAAAATTGTAATTTTGTTTAAAAATGAATATAAGCCAACCCCGGCGCGATGGCAGTTCAATGTGGGGGGAGCTCAGTATGTTCATCGTCTTTCAGGGGATTCTTTTAATTTCAGCTGCTATAAAATAAACGAAGAAATTAAATGGGAGTATGTCTGGTCAGCGGCAAACAGTATAATAATAAATCATTATTACTGGCAGTATTTTTATGATTATGATGGCGATAATGGCATGGATACTGATTCCCATGTCGCCAATGAGATACTTGCTAATTTTAAAATTACCGAATATATAAAGCTCAATGGCGGTGGTATTATTGACTGGAATCTTGATTCCGGGTGGTTTCCATCAGGGAAACTTCAGATTTCCAGTACCGGTCTTAAGTATTTTTCAATTGAGGGTGCTTATTCCTATATCCTGAAGCCCTTTGCGCCGGAAAATGTATATTTTGAACAGAAATATGTATATCCTGCCGGTGGTCTCCCCGCGGCGAAGATACATATCGGGGCCCTGGATACATCATTTGATATTTCCTTCAAAAAGAAAACTTCCTTCTATCTCAAAAAATTTAAACTGAAACTTGAAGGCGCCTGGGAGCGGAGCAACAATTTTTACAACTTCCTTCCCAGTACCACCTATATCAATTCGGGGATACTTGCTGTTGAGGCAATACCCGTTACCTTTATTCACGTTGAACCATCAATTCTTTTTTCATTCAATATTTTTGACCACAGTCTTGAGATGAAGGCTTCATACCTGTACCAGTATTTTATATCCGATGATATTGTAACCTATCACCCGAGTCACACCGTAAAGGGAGAGGTTATTTTTAAAACAACCGACTGGGAACTGGCTTTTGAAAACAGCTACCAGAATGCCATGTATACTGATCCGGCCACGGGGCGGGAGATTGGGGGTAGAATTCTTGGAAATATTGAGCTTCAGTATAAAATGATAGATACACTCTATATAGATGTTAAGCTTCAGAATATCTATAATAATTCATACAGCCTCGTTGACGGCTTTCCAGAACCGGGTTTCAGGGCTCTTGCAGGCTTAAGGATTATAATTTAACGGTACCGCCTTAAAAAGCTGTAACCAATGTAGTATAAAGCTTTCAGAAAGTTTTAAGTATTGAACAGGTATGGCAATCTCCGCCTGAAAATTACTTCATGAGGAATCTATGACAGGGAAAATAATAATTTCCATATTCGACTCAATACCCCTGTGGGTCATGATACTTCCTATTGTGCTCTGCTCAGTGGTATCCCTTGCAGTAATAATTGAAAGATCGCTTTATTACCGTAAAATGAATGTGGATTACCGCCTGCTGGCGATTAATGTCTCTGAAAAGCTTCAGGACGGCAATACTGAAGAGGCAGGAAAAATACTGGGATCTAATGGGGGCACCCTGGTTGACATGATGAAGAATGTGGTTTTGGAGTGGTCTGCTTCAGGAAACCGGGAGGGGCTTATTCTTGATCAGGCAGAAAAGAGTATGCGGACCGTTGAACGTTTTGGCGGCGTTATCTCAACAATAGCTACTGTGTCACCAATGCTGGGACTTCTTGGCACGGTTACGGGAATGATGAAGTCATTCAGCAGTCTTGCCACTTTTGGACCATCTGCCCAGGACCTTCTTGCTCAGGGGATTACCGAGGCTCTTATTACTACGGCCCTCGGCTTAATGGTAGCTATCCCTTCCATTATGTTTTATAACTTCATGGTTTCAAAAAGTGAAGTATATACCCGGGAAATTGAATTTATAGCCAATGCTTTTATTGATGTTCAGGAAAATTAAGGTACTGTATGGCTGTAAAATTCAAAACAAAAATGCAGCACAAGGCGCTTATTGATATGACGTCCCTTGTTGACCTGATATTTCTCCTTGTGGCTTTTTTTATGGTTACCTCATCCCTCGGCTCAGAGTCTTCAATAACCGTACATCTTCCAAAGGCTGTTCAGACGGGTCAATATAAAAGCGGAAGTATCATTATTTCTATAAATGAAAGCAATGAAATATTTATCAATGACCGCAGTGTAGCCTTGAAAGACCTGAAAGCAAGGGTTGTTGATATAAAGAACAGAAGTAAAAGAAGTTCCGTGGTTATTCGCGGAGATCGGCGCTCCCATTACAATACAATGGTGAAGGTAATCGATAAACTTAATCAGGCGGGTATACCTAAATTTGCAAT
>CAZPEK010000303.1:0-4641 GCA_964585555.1 uncultured Leptospirales bacterium
AGGTAGGGGCGCGTAACTGCCAGAACTTCTCACTCCTGAAAAAACTCGGCAGAATAGGAAGGCCGGTCCTCCTGAAGCGCGGCATGATGACCACCATAGAGGAACTGCTGCTTTCAGCAGAGTACATTCTCTCGGAAGGAAACATGAATGTGATCCTGTGCGAGCGGGGAATCCGTACCTTTGAAACCGAGACGCGCAATACCCTTGACATCTCCGCGGTACCGGTGCTGAAACAGAAGTCTCATTTGCCGGTTATCGTTGACCCGTCTCATGCCGCGGGAAACTGGAAACTCATTGAGCCCCTTGCCATGGCTTCTCTGGCCGCCGGGGCAGATGGCCTGATGATCGAGGCTCATGTGCGCCCCGATGAGGCTCTCTGTGACGGGGGCCAGTCACTGCGGCCCGATAAGTTTCAACTCCTGATGGAGAAGCTTCATGTCATGGCGCCGCTGCTTGCGGGGTACGGTACACCTTTCGCCTCTTAAACTGCCCGGCCCCCTTCTTTGTGCGCCCCCTGAATTCCCCGAAGGGGGCTAGAGAGCGATAACGGGTCGAAGGTGTTTTGTCCCCTTCGGGGTTTGCGAGGATAAAGTTTTCTGGTGTTACATGTTTTGCAAGCCGGTGGCAAACAAGTCCCCCGTCGGGGGATTCAGGGGGGAGGGGGTAAAGCTGAGAGCGAAGAGGGAGTGAGAAGCAACAGGTGTCCTATAACATTTTTTTTATCAAAGGAAGTACCTCTGAAAGCGTGGGGGCATAGACAGGATAGTTATAGGTATTCTCTTTTCGTACCAGTACCGCCTGGATGCCCACGGAGAGAGCCCCGGCCACATCGGCGTTAAAGTTATCCCCCACCATAACGGCCCGGGTCGGAAAACCCGCCTGCCTGATGGCATGGAGAAATATTTCCCGGTTCGGCTTTTCGTAGCCGATAGCCCCCGAGGAGAAAACCGCTTCAAATAATTCTGTAATGTCCAGCGCCTCAAGAACCCGGTCAAGGTCGGGCACGTGATTTGAAAGAATCATATTGTGAAAGCCCTGATTCTTCGCTCTCTGGAGAACCCTTACGGTATCATCGTAGAGATGCCATCGGTCCGGTCTCAGGTATTCTTCGTGAAACGCGGCGCCTGTTTTATCTGCCGCTTTTTTGGGGATTCCCAGGGCGATGAGGATATCGATGATTCCCCTGGTGAGAGGCCCTCCATGTATAGTTCATGGGATCGGTCAGGGCGTCCCCATGGATAGATTTCCTTCAGGCGGGGGCTGATGTCATCATAGATCAGATCGGTAATTCCCTGCACCGCCAGGAGGTCAAGGACGGTCTGGGTCCACTTCCCGTCACGGTAGCCGAGGGTTTCATCAAAGTCCCAGAAGATAACAGTAGATTTCTGCACGGATAATTCTCCATTTAAAGTATTAATTTACGGTGCCCTGTTCACCCCGGGTCTGTAAAGTTTTTTATGAGTTATTCACCGTAATAAATTAACATAATTCTTGAGTAATTGCCTTGATTCTTCCTTTTCATTATATCTATAATGTATTTACTCTTTAAACCCCCCAGAGGAGGAGAAGGAAGTTTACATGAAAAGAGTAAAAGCATCTGCAGTACATATACTGGCACTTGTTATGCTCCTGGCGGTCATTGAATCGCCCGGCTCTGCGAGCAACTGGAAGTATCTTAAAGTCCAGGGGCTGGGCGCCACGATCGATTATTCCCGTTCAGAGCATCTTGACGACGGGGGAATATTCTTGAGCTATCGGGGAGGCCTGGCGCAGATAATCTCAGGTTTTGTTGCCTTTGACGCGGGGTACCGCTTTAAAAAGAAGAGTATGAATTTTCGCGGCGGTGTCGCGGGAATGATTATGTTTGTGGGCCTGGAAACAGGATTTGCCGGGGTCTGGAATATGAAAAATGATCTCGACTTTGATGACGGACAGGGGGCCTTCGCCCCCGGTATGTATGTCGGTCTTGCCGGCGTGCTCCCCGAAAGGGACTTCGCGGTGTTTCTTTCACTGGGAGGAAACTTTTATTTCAAAGCCCATGAACATGAATTCTACCTTGCCGCCACAGCGGTGATAAATTTCGCTGATAATTGAGGCCACTGGCGGCAATGGATTTTTTAAAAATCAAAGGGTCTCAGTGTGGCGGTTTTCCCCTTATGAGTGATTACCGGTTTTCCATTTTTAATCTTGAGATTAAAGATATACTGAACCTTTTCACAGACCCGCTTTACCTTCCATGTTTTGTGATCAATGATCTTGCCGGAACAGTACTCAATGTAGTGACAGTCGTAATTGTCGGCTGATACTCGTTTGCATGTGGCGTGATAATTCATGGGACATGACTCGTCTCCACAGGGAACCGCTTCTGCAAGCACCGTATAGTCCCGGTTGAAGGAAACCGCATCACCAGGCATGCCGAGGCTTGTGGCGTATTGATTTGTCAGCTTATGAAAGCCGTCAGATTTACCAAAACTGTTTTTTGCCTTTTCTGTCAGGCTGACTTCGGCAATACAGGTGTCCCGGTATTTTGTTCCCCGGTAGACCGAAGCAATTTTCAGGACCAGCGTGTCGGTGGTAATGGCTTTTTTCAGCTTCAGGGTTTGAAAATTTTCTGTATCTTTTAATGTATGTGGTGTTCCGTTTACCAGGAGCGATTTGACCCGGTTGTTGGCCTTGAAGTATTTTTTAAGACCAAAGCCGTTTTTCAGGTAGAGCGATGTGATGCGTTTTTTATTTTCCAGGTTGATGGTGACAGACTGACCAATGCCGTCATTTTTTTCCCCTTCGCACCATGAGCTGCTGGTCTGGTCCATCAGGTTATGACTCCTGTAGGTTGCCTTTGAGGGCTCAAGGGTTGAGGTTGCGGTGACTTTTTTTACATAAGCAGTATCGGATGCGGCGGGAATATCAGCCGCGAGAAAGATTAATCCGGCTGATAAAAGTATTGTTGAAGTGATAAGTGCTTTCATGTCAGGCCTCCCGGTCATGTGTCTTTTCAGGCCCATAGTATACACGGCTATCTTTTAACGTCAAGCAGCACTTGGAATATTTTTTAAGTCCCCGGGGAGACCCCTTCAGACCCAAAAGCGACGATGCCTTTCGTCGCTTTTGGGACATCGTCGCCTTAAGAGGAAGCCCCCCCTCCTGAGGAAAGGGGGCTTGTTATTTTGTAGTGATGAGACTATTCCTGGTACATGGCTTCTATGATATTCTCATAGCTTTTCATGACTACCTTTCTTTTCAGCTTCTGGGTTGGAGTCAGTTCTCCCTTTTCCTGGGTGAACTCCTCGAGCATGAGGGTAAACTTTTTAACCTGTTCTACCTGTCCCAGGTCCTTTGTCTTTTCGTCAATTCTCTGGCGGTACAGGTCGAGAACTTCCTGCTTTGTAATAAGGTCTTCCCGGCTGCTGAATGCAACATCGTTTTTCTTTGCCCATGCTTCGAGGGCTTCGAAGGCGGGAACGACAAGCGCTGAGACATACTTTTTGTTGTCCCCTACCGCGGCGGCCTGTTCGATATAGTAATCTTCCTTGAGAAGTGTTTCTATCTGCTGGGGTGCGATATACTTCCCCCCCGATGTTTTAAAGAGGTCTTTGAGACGGTCGGTAATCATGATAAATCCGTCGGCGTCGATGTGGCCGATGTCACCGGTTTTAATCCACCCGTCATCGGTAAAAAGATCTCTGGTCAGTTCAGGCTTGTTGTAGTAGCCCTGTGTCATGTTGGGGCCCTTTGCCTGGATTTCACCTTCATCGGTGATGCGGACATCCACCAGGGGCACAACAGGACCACAGGTTCCGAAACGGTTTTCTTCAGGGGTGGAAACACAAATGACAACACATTCTGTCATGCCGTATCCCTGGAGAAGCAGGACTCCCGCGTTAAAAAAGAATTCTGCAATTTCTCCCGAGAAGGGCGCTCCCCCGCAGTTATAGACTTTGCTTCGTCCTCCAAAAAGGTTCTGTATTTTTTTCAGAACAAGGGCGGTTGCCAGCTTATGTTTAAATGCAAGGGTGAAAGGAAGTTTTTTCTTATCTTTTTTGAGCTGCTCAGCGGCGCCACCGGTTCTCAGCGCCCACTTGAAGAGCTTCTGTTTCAGAGGCGGCGCTTCGTTAATACTCTCCACAACCTGTGAGTGAATCTTTTCCCACATCCGGGGAACGCTGCACATATAATGGGGCCGTGATTCTGCGAGAAAATCGAGAAGGGCTTTCGTGTCGTGACAGAAGTCAACCTGTCCATTACCGCAGAGAATATAGTAGCTCCAGGCCCGTTCAAAGACATGGGAAAGGGGAAGAAAAGCAAGGTTAACATCAGTCTCTACAATGGGAATATGATAGCCGGTGCCGAAGAGCATGGCGAGCCAGTTCTTATGGGTCAGCATAACGCCCTTTGGATCGCCCGTGGTTCCCGAGGTGTAGATCAGCGCTGAAAGGTCATCGGAGTTGGCCTCTTTCAGGCGTTTATTGTATTCAGCGTCATCAGCGCCAGTGCTTTCTTTCAGAAAGTCATCGAAATATACTGAATCAGAGCCGGTCAGCTCAACACGGTTATCAAAAACAATGATGCGTTTGATAATGCCGGTATCTTTTTTTACCGCAAGGGCTTTTTCGTACTGTTCTTTGTCACCGACGAAGAGCA
>CAZPEK010000303.1:4651-4985 GCA_964585555.1 uncultured Leptospirales bacterium
AGCGACAGTTCGCGATCCTTGCCGGCCGCTCGAAAAAAGAGTCTGCGTTCTTCGCCGACGCGGAAGGGGTCCAGAGCCCCGTCGCAGAGGCCGACGAAGAGCATTTTAATATTAGAATCTTTTATAATGTATTCCAGCTCTTTTGCCGAGTTGGTGGCATACACGGGAACCGATACGGCGCGTATGTGAAAGCATGCCTGGTCTGCAATGGCCCACCAGGCGCTGTTGGCCCCGAAAATACCTACCAGTTCGGCAACCTGTGTTCCCGCGGCCATGAGTGCCTTGCCGCAGTTTTCAATGGCGTCGCCGAATTCCTGCCAGGTGTAGCCGATCC
>CAZPEK010000304.1:0-4963 GCA_964585555.1 uncultured Leptospirales bacterium
TGATGCTGCCTCGGCGTCACTGGTTTTTCCCGCTGGTTATATTAATAATCCCGCGTCCATGTATGGCCATACTTTTTTAATAATTGAAAGGAAGAATAAAAGCCGTCTTCTTGCCTTCTCGGTAAACTATCAGGCCCATGCAACAGAATCTCGAGGTTTTGCCTATGCCTTTAAGGGCCTGGTAGGCCTCTACCGCGGTTTTTTTGATATCATGCCTTATTACAAAAAGGTGGAAGAATACAGCGATATGGATAAGCGGGAAATGTGGGAATATCCCCTGAAGTTGAGTGATAAAGAAATTACAAGAATGCTCCTTCATCTTTTTGAAATGAACAGGATACATTCTAACTATTATTATCTCGATGAAAACTGTTCTTTTAATCTTCTTTTTCTTCTTGAAGCCGGAAAGCCATCTCTTCGTCTTTTTGACCGTCTCAGCGCCACTGTAACACCGATAGATACTCTTAAAGCGGTAGTGGATGCCGGGGGAGTCGAAGAACCGAGATACCGTCCTTCAAAAACATCCAAGATACTTTATTTTGAAAAAATGCTGAAGCCAGAATATCTTCGCCTTATTAAAAATATTATAAAAAAGAAGCGATCCCCTGAAGATATTTTGAAACTTGACGTGTCAAAGGATACCAGAATATTAATCAGTGACCTGCTTTTAGAGTATATAGATTATGTCTATACAGAAAGACACATTGAAAAAAAAGATTATATACCCCTTTACCGCAGGTCACTAAAGGTGAGAAGCAGCCTGGGGAGTCAGGAAAAAGAATATCCAGAGATTAAAAAACCGTCACAACCTGAAAAAAGTCATGACTCATATCTTTTTTCCAGTCAGTACATGTATCGAAACGAGGCGGGGGCCCATAAATCTTTTGCTCTTCTTAATTTTCGTTTTACCTATCACAGTCTTCTTGATGCGGAAGATGGATTTGCCCGGGGCTCTCAAATAATTTTTGGTGATTTTGCTCTCAGGTATGGAATTACCGATAATACATTCGCCCTGCAGAAAGCTGATATTATTAATCTGACCAGTATCGTACCACGGAGCAGGCTGCTTTTTCCTCTTTCATGGAAGATGAAGACAGGGTTTATGCAGCGTCTGGGAAAAGATAAAAAAGAACATTTGGTCTACAACGGCGCCATGGGAGGGGGCTTCGCCTGGAATGTTCCTCTGCTGAAGCTTTTTTATGTTATGGGGGAAGTTGATCTCGACCTTGGGCCGTCGCGGGATTACTGGGTAAACGGTACTGCGAACTTTGCTATGGGTATATTGAATCGAATGTCAGGCTGGCTTAAAATTCACTATTCGGGGCGTGTCGGATATTTCGGTATTTGCGATAGAACCCTTTATCTGAATGCCCGGGGAGAGCATAATTTTATTATTGCCCGCAATGTCTCAATAATGGCGACCTATGACTTTGTCAGAATGTATGATCATATACTGCATGATGTAACGATAAGCGGAAATCTATATTTTTAGGAAAAATATGCAGAGAATTATGAAAACATATGTGCCGGTAATTGTTTTTACGGCCCTTCTTTTGAGCGGGGGCTGCATTAATTCATTTCTCTATTACCCGGTTGAAAAGATTAAGGATACTCCTGCATCGATTAATTTGAAGTTTAAAGAGTATACTTTTCCCAGCAGCAGCGGCAATCGTATACACAGCTGGTGGGTTCCTTCAGATCCTCACCGGTATACGGTGCTTTTTTTTCATGGCAATGGCGGAAATATTTCTCATCGCCTTATGACACTTAAAATGCTCAATGAAATGAAGCTGAATGTATTTATTTTTGACTATTCTGGCTATGGGAAAAGCGAAGGGGTTCCCGGCGAAAAGGAGACCTACCGGGATGCCAGGGCCGCATGGAAGTTTCTGACAGGTGACTTGAAAATTGATCCTGCATCTATTATTATATGGGGCCGTTCTCTCGGGGGAGCAGTTGCCGTGGAGCTTGCGGTCTCTAAAAAATTTGCCGCACTTATTATGGAATCATCTTTTTCAACCCTTGAAAAAGTCGTCTCTGATCATACATCCCCTGTTCTCAGGCCCTTCGGGGCAGGGGGGAAATACCGAAGTATCGATCAAATTAGAAAAGTAAAGGTACCTGTCTGTATTATTCACAGCCGTGATGATGAGGTCATACCTTATTACCACGGGAAACTCCTCTTTGCCGCGGCAGGAGAACCGAAAGAATTCATTACTATAGCAGGTTCTCATAACCGGGGCTTTTATAAATCACGCAACTGGTATATTTCAAAAGTAAATAAATTTTTAAATTCTTTAAGTCATCGGTAAAGGTAAGCTTATATGAAAAAGATTCTCCTGAGCCTCATTGCTGTAATCATGATTATTTCTCCCGGTACTTCTCTGAAAAAGCCTTCTCCTTTTGAGATACCGATGCGTGCCCTGAAGGCTCTGGGAGAAAGCAGGGTTGATGGGTGCCAGTACTGTGTTGACAATTTTGAGAAAAGTGCTTTTCGAATCCTGAACCGATATTTTCTTCCCGGAAGGGTTTTCCTTTTTGAAGGGAAAGATAGCAGTGATTTGCTTTTGAAAAGAGATGTCTGCAGGGTTGGCGAATTACTTCCTTCTCTTTATACTCAACGGGAGAAGGGTACCAATGGCGAAGGTGTCAGCTATGAGTTTCCCCTGGTTGTCTTTTTCTTCCATACAAAGAGACATTATCATTCAGGAATGGACAAAAAAGTGTTTACCCGTGATGCGGTAGATTTGGTATATCTGGAAAAAACTCAAACTCCGGGAAGAGCTTTTACGGGGCGAATCAGACTGATTGATTATCCCTACGGCAATGGTAAATCTTTTATTTATTTCAGAAAAAGGAATGTCCTCCAGGTTCACTGCAGAGTAGAAAAGCTGAATATTTATTAATGATATGGAAAACCAGCGCTTTAAAAAATTTGTTGCAAAAAATCTCTATTTTTCATACATGTGACCAGATACATAAAAAATATTAAGATTTAGTGTTTTTATGTATAATTAAATTCAGGGATAGATAATGACAAAGACCAAAAAGAAATTCAAGGTCGTTGTCCGCCAACAGTACTGTAAAGGCTGCAACCTCTGTATAGAATACTGCAAACAGCAGGTTCTCATATCTTCCGAAAATCTGAACACCATGGGTTATAATTACGCAGATCCGGTTAATCAGGATGCCTGTGTCGGCTGCATGGTTTGTACTCAGGTCTGTCCCGATGTTGCCATCGAGGTCTACAGTGAGTAAAGTCTTTATAAGCGGAAACCATACCTTCGGAGAAGCCGCCATCAGGGCCGGCTGTCACTGCTATTTCGGATACCCCATTACTCCGCAGAATGAACTGGGAGAATATATGGCGGCGAATCTTCGAAAAGCCGGCGGTGTATTTGTGCAGTCTGAGAGCGAGACAGCAGCCATTAACATGGTTATCGGTGCTGCCGCTACAGGAGTCAGGGTAATGACCTCTTCGTCCAGTCCCGGGGTAAGCCTCAAACAGGAAGGAATGTCTTTTCTGGCGGGCTTTGAACTTCCCGCTGTTGTTGTTAATGTTATGCGCGGCGGACCGGGTCTTGGAAATATTGCTCCTGCACAGGGCGATTACTTCCAGGCTACCAGGGGCGGCGGTCACGGTGATTATCGTACGCCTGTTTTTGCTCCCTATTCAGTTCAGGAAATTGCCGACCTGACCTTTCATGCCTTTGATGTTGCCGACCGTTACCGATCTCCCGTAATGCTTCTTGGCGACGGAATGATGGGCCAGATGAAAGAGCCTGTGGTTTTTCCCGAACCCATTGGTAAACTTCCTCCCAAAGAATGGGCCCTTACCGGCCGGGGCAATAACCCGAGCCGTTATATGGCATCGTTGATTCTTGATCCCCATGAGATGGAGCGGCATAACTGGAAACTGTACCGGAAATACCAGGAAATCGAGAAGCATGAAACAAAGCATGAAGAATACATGCTCGATGACGCCGAAATTGCGGTTATTGCTTACGGCACAACAGCGAGAATTGCCGAAGGCGCCCTGAACCGGGTTCGTAAAGACGGTCTGAAGGCGGGACTTCTGCGTCCCGTATCACTCTGGCCTTTTCCTACAAAGGCGATACAGGACCTGGCTCAGCGGGTAAAGCATTTTATTGTTTTTGAAATGAGTACCGGCCAGATGGTAGAGGATGTCAGGCTGGCTCTTGAGGGAGAGGGGAATGTTACCTTTTTCGGCCGTCCCGGAGGAGTGATACCGACTCCCGCGGAGTTTGCCCGAATCATTTACCGTGAATACCAGAAAATACAGGCAAAGTAATTATGAAACTGCTGAATGAATGGCCAGAATATTATAAAAAAGATGTGGTGACTCATTACTGCCCGGGCTGCGGTCACGGGATTGTACATCGCATTGTCGCTGAACTTCTTGAAGAAATGGACCTGGGCAAGCGCGCCATCTGCGTGAATCCCGCAGGCTGCGCGGTTCTTGCCTATAAGTACTTTGATATTGATACCCTTGAGTCGGCCCATGGCCGCGGTACTGCAATGGCTACGGGAATCAAACGGGCCCGTCCTGATCTGTTTTCTCTCGAGGAGGTCAATCGTCGAGCTTCGATCGATCGTATTCGTTTTTTTCAAGTTGAACAAAAAAATATCGAGAAGGTTGATGAGGTCGTGGATTTAATTCTTAATAAATAGAAGTGGGAAAGTCAGAGGAAAAAATTTCGTCACAGCATTTAGGAGTGGAGCTGAATCGTGTTGCTCTCAGGTCTATCGACGCACTCGACAAATTTTCCGTTTTGGAATTGTCTGGACGAGAACAAGAAGAATTTAACCGGACGTTTGATGCGGCATTTGGGAGTGCGATGAATGCAGCGGAAACTTTGGCTGGTATTGATTTTGAGAATCAGGAAGATCGTCAAAAAATTATAGATAAATTAGTTGCACTTTTTGAAATCGACACTCGAAT
>CAZPEK010000305.1:0-3500 GCA_964585555.1 uncultured Leptospirales bacterium
GGTTCAACCATTGTCGGGGGCGCCTACCGGCCCAATCATACCGGCGGGGGAGCGGTGTATGTGTATAGTAAGCCTGCTGGTGACTGGGCGGATGCAACAGAAACCGCGAAACTCAAACCGAGGAATTCATTTGATTCAGATTATTTCGGAAACAAGGTGGCTGTATCTTCAGACGGTGGAATGATACTTTCAAGTATGACACAGGATACTACAGTATTGGTGTTTGAAAAACCGGAAGCTGGATGGGCCAGCGGTACAAAGGAAACATGTAAGCTCAAGCCCGGAGAAGGAGGATCGGGGGGTTTTGGTAATTTTGTTGCCATGACTGCGACATGGTATGTGGTGGGGGCATACTATACAGAGGTAACCAATGAACACCAGGGGGCCTTTTATATATTTGAAAAAAATTAGAAAGCCCTGCGTATAGTTTGGAGCGTTGAATAGCAACAGAAAACTAAAAGAAGTATAGCATAAAAGGCCCCGAAAGGGGCCTTTTTATATGCCAGATCCCGGAGTGTGGCCCAGAGCCACCAATTATTTATTTTATTAAATTTAAAAAGCCTTGCATAAGCAGTACTTTTTATCAATATTTTAACCTGAAAGTGACATGAAACTGGTTCTGAGACAACCTGTTATGACCCATGTGCCGGTTGGTGGTGCTGTAAATTCCTGAACAGCAATTATAAATATTTTACTCACGATATATCTTGAAAAGAAGCATTAAAAAATTTCCCTGTATTTTTAAAGGAGTCGTCATGAATGATAGATTATTAAAACAGCTGGAGTTTCTTGTTGAGATTGATAAGATTAAAAATATAATCAGAAAATCACAGCTTTTCCATGATAACCGATATGAAAATGACGCTGAGCATTCATGGCATATAGCCTTAATGGCTGTAGTATTAAGTGAACATTCAAATGAAAACCTTGATATATTAAAGGTAATCAAGATGCTTTTGATACATGATATTGTTGAAATTGATGCAGGAGATGTCATCGTATACCATAAGACATCTGAAAATTCAAAAGAAGAACAGCAGGCAGCAGAAAGGATTTTCGGTCTTTTACCTGAAGACCAAAAAAATGAATTTATAACACTCTGGGAGGAGTTCGAGGAAAGAGTAACCGCAGAGGCAAAATTTGCAGCTGCTGTTGACAGGCTTGAGCCTGTTATGCAGAATATGCATCATGACTGTTCGACGTGGAAAAATTTCAACATTAAATATGAACAGGTTGTCAGTACCAATTCAAAAATTGCAGATGGTTCAAAAATAATCTGGAATTATATTAAAGAAAAACTTGATGTTTGCAGAGAAAAAGGCTTATTGAGTTAAAGGCAAAAAAGCCTTGCATTACCAGTGTTTTTTTGAATATTCACAAGCTGATAATAAAAATAATTTATTGAATAAAGGAAGGCATATGAAAACAACAAAGATTGGAATTATAATCTGTGACCGTTACCGCAGATGTGCCGGAGGCAAGTGCTTCAGGTCTGCAAAGAAGAGAGAAGGTGCATTTAGCCGCTATAAGGATACAGAGATAGAAATTGTCGGATACACTTCCTGCGACGGATGCCCGGGCGGGAACATAGAATATGCAGTTGAAGAGATGAAGAACAATGGAGCAGAGGTCATACATCTTGCCACCGGGCTTGTTGTCGGATATCCCCCATGCCCCCATATTTCCTATTTTCATGAATTCATAAAAACAAGATATGCTCTGGATGTGGTTTACGGGACTCATCCAATACCACAGAAATATCTTAACATGCACAGCCAGTTGGGGACGTGGAACAAACCAGAATGGAAGGAGATCATTCAACCCACAATGAGTGATGAAAAAATTCGTTTGTCCTACGACTGATGTTTTGTAAAACAAGGGGCTGAAGCCCCTTGTTTGAATTTTTAGTTTATGAGAAGACAAATACTGAAAATATTATTTCAGAGAAAAACTTTTTTTTACTTTTCAAGTATATCCTTCAAACCGGCAAATAGATGTGAAGGATAACCGGTTTTTTACTTTTTTTATTACCGCAGGCTTTTGCTGTTTTTTTTATGTGCCGGCTGGTAGCAGCGGACTTTACATTAATATCAATTTAAATCCACCACTCCCGTCGCTTTAAAATATTTTAGCGGATTTTCCTATGCCAAAAATAGGCCTACTACTATAAAAAAAAGGGGTGATATCCCATTGTGCTGCAATCCCTCTGATCATACAGTAAAACAGGTGTCAGGTTTCCTGTGAGCGATGTTTTTGGTCAATATTTTAAAAGGGAAGCAGGTTGAAACTGGTTTTGATAGAATTTGTTTCCCTCATGTGCTGATTAGCGACAGTGCAGAGTATTAAATATCCGAGTGTAATTGCCATGTTTAAAAATAAAAGAAACAAAAAGTCTGAAAAACAACTTTTTGAACATGATTCCATTTTTGAAAATGTCATGCGTCAAAATAATATCCGTCTTATCAAGGCCTTTGTCAGTATCTGTCTTTTTGCCAACCTTGCAACATTGACTCTTCTCATTACAGGAAAATCATCTAAATACCTTGATATCTCTGATATAATTATTGAGCTTTTTTTGGTAATGGTTATTATTGCTACTGCATATTTTATTTCGATAAAATTAAAGAATGTAAAAGCTGCAAGCTATATGGTACTAACCAGTGTACTTGTCTCTCTGTGGATATTTCAGTTTATCATGTATGGATCAAAAGAACTCTCGGCAGCACCATATATTGCCCTGGCCCTCAGCATTTTTTATTTCAACCGTAATATGTCAATATACGCAACGGTCTTTGTCGTTATAACACAAATTATTCTTTTACAACTGAGACCGACACAGATTCCCATGACCCCCGAGGGAAAAATAATCATGGGGGATGTGATTGTCCGTCTGCTGACCTATGTCTGGGTCGGTATCGGTGCATCAACCGGAGCATCTGCAACAAATATTCTTTTAAAATTTGCTATCAGCAAAAATGATGAATCAAATAAAAACCTTTCAAATCTTAAAGAGATTGCCTCTGCAATCACTTTTTATATTTCCACTATGAAAGAGAATTCAGATAAACAGGGTATTGCAATAAGAGAGATTAACAGTATTTCCCAGTCACAGGCGGCTTCAATGGAAGAAATTGCAGCCTCTCTTGAAGAAAGCGCTGCTAACTCCGTGTCAATCTATGACAGTGCACGATCAGTATATGATGAGCTTTCAATAACCGACAACGCGATAAATGATCTCAAAGAAGTGAATGATAAGGCTATGAACAGCAATCGTGACATAGAAAATACCATTGAAGAGGTTACCAGATTTTCACAGGCTTCGTCCGAACAGATAAGTCAAACTACTGAAAGAATAAAGAGACTGAATGTTCAGAGTGTAGAGATGGCTGATTTTGTACAGATAATAAATGACATTTCAGATCAGATAAATCTTTTATCTCTCAATGCAGCTATTGAAGCAGCACGGGCAGGAGATGCAGGAAGAGGATTTGCAGTAGTAG
>CAZPEK010000305.1:3533-4951 GCA_964585555.1 uncultured Leptospirales bacterium
ATTTCCAAGCTTGCAGATGCTACAACTGAGAATGCAAAGAGTATAGAAAAGATTATTGATAATAATCAGATTCTTATAAAGGAGAGCAATATATCTGTGGAGAGTACTGCGGGTAATATAAATACTCTCACTGCATCTATAGAAGAAATTAAAACTGAGCTCGTTGATATAGGCAATCTTATCTCTGATATTGATCTTACTATACAAACAGTACGCAATCTTAATAATAAAGTCTTTGAATCGAGTAAAATCATTGAAAGCGCAACAATTGAACAAAAACAGGCCAGCGATGACTCCAGTCAGTCAACCATGAAAGTTTCAGAAACTGCAAATATGCTGGCTGACCTGTCAGAAGAAATTTTCCAGGGATCTGAAAAAATATCTTCAACTGCCCGGGAACTGGGTGAATTATCTGAAAAAATGCAGGCCTAAAAAACAGTAAATGTTTAAAAGCCCTCCATAGCCGGCAGGGTAAAACTTTCTGTTAAACAGCAGAGCAATTTAAAACCAGAGAGCTTTGTGAAACTCACTGGTTTAGTTGGTCAAACTGAAAATGCGCATGCTGCCTGTCGCTATGGGCAAAGTATTTTGAATCTCAATCAATCAATGCGGTACATAACCCCCACCTGTATCATATAGATGGGAGGAAGATCAAGTGAAGCGGTTTTCTTTAAAGAACTCATGGTGATTTCTTCATATTCTGTGGGCAGCAAATTATCGTCATTATCATAATATTCTGTGGTATATGATAAATTTTGAATGAATGACTGCTTTACCGGGTATGTGCAGATAAATGAAAGAGTTATGCCCAATGATTCAGTGATCATATAGGTTGCTCCTAATTCACCGGTAAGGACAAACAGGTTAACATTCTTATCATACGTGAATTCTCCCGATGACATGTCCTGCGCCGGGGGTGATGCCTGAAGATGGCGGATATATGTTTCTGTGCTGCGATACCTGTTTCGATTATACAAATAACCGCAGCCTACTGCAATATAGGGAACCAGGTTTCTGTATGGATAGCCGGCCTGAAGTAAAACATCAATGCCGAAACCGTTAAACTTATCAGTATACACACTGTTGTGCGCTTCAATGTCACTATTGCTGTCAATAGTGAAGTTATCCCTGTAACTCCGCGTTCCTTCAGACCAGAAAAGACCCTGAAGGCTCGATTTTACCGCAAAATATTTATTCAGTCCGTACATTGCCGTAATGGCCACTGATGTGCAGGTGTTCACATCGTCCATCTTTCCAATTTCTATAGTTTCCCCGTATGTATCAGGAAGTTTTAATGTGGGAAGTGGAATAGAAACCTCGCTACAAGATATTATTGAGTGCATTGAGAATTTCACATATAAAAAGGCTAAGGTGAAAATAAAAGAAAGTAAGGTTGAGAATGTATCTAGAGTAGTTTT
>CAZPEK010000306.1:0-4941 GCA_964585555.1 uncultured Leptospirales bacterium
GGAATATCCTCACCTGTTCTGATGATGTTTTCGATGCGAGAACGATTTCAGATAACGGTGTAACAGATGCCGTAGGGGCACACTTCAGAGGCGAAGAAAAGGTAGCTCAGGAGTCAATAAACGTATTGGGCTATGCCATGTCCATGATTCTTTCAGGCCATGATGATGTGGTTCTTTATGTAGGTCATGCAAAGGAATCCCAGCCTGAAAGCCGGGAGATGTGTACTAACCTGGCATTTGATCCCTTTTATAACAGACCTGTCGGCCTTGACTTCCAGAATGCCAATGCATTTCAGGCACGGGAATATATGGAAAAATCCGGAGTTACCGAAGAGCATCTTGCAGAGATTGTTGTAAGGTCCCGGGAAAATGCCGCAAAGAATCCATATGCCCGCGCTAATGATAAAGTTACCGTAAAGGATGTAATGAATTCTAAAATGCTTTCTGATCCGGTGAGAGAACTGCATCAGTATCCTGTTACTGACTGGGCATATGCTTTTATCCTCTGCTGCGAAGAGCGGGTAAAGGAATTTACTGATAATCCTGTCTGGCTTACCGGTTATGGAAGCTGCATGGACAGCTACTTTCTCGGTGATAAAGACCTGACATCTAACTTTTCAATGAAAAAAGCCTCGGCCAGAGCTGCAAAGATGGCCGGTGTTAAAGATCTTAAAAAGGAAATAGGCCTTTTTGAACTTTCAGACGCGGTTGCCTACCAGCTCCCCATGTGGGCAGAGGGTATCGGTATTGCTGATGAAGGCAAAGGCGGAAAGTGGATCGAAGACGGGGGCCCCGGAAAGATGAATGTCAATACTTCCGGTGGAATGCTTAACGGCAATCCGCTTATTCTGTCAGGCGCGGCCCGTGTTGCGGAATGCTACCTTCAGCTGAAAGGCGATGCCGGTGATCGGCAGGTAGATGGTGTAAAAAAAGCCCTTGCTCATGGCACTACCGGTGCGTGTGGTCAGCATCAGGGTGTTGTGATTCTTGAGAAGTAAGGAGGAAATAATGTCACATAGAAAAAAGAACAGACATGTCGGAGTCGTCGGCATTGGTGAGACAAAATTTTCAAGCCATAGAGAAGATGTCAACCAGCCTGAAATGATATTCGAAGCGGTTCGAGAAGCCCTCGATGACTGCGGCTTAACAATGGATGATATAGAATGTGTCGTGCACGGAAACATGGAACTTTTTGAAATGGTCCATCAGCCTGACCTCTGGCACAGCATGGGATCTCTCATGTATGGGAAAGATGAAATTCGTCTTACAACCGGTGGAACCACTGGCGGAACCCTGGCCTGTGCGGGAGACTACCTGGTAGCCTCAGGTATGTATGATATCGTGCTTGCTGTCGGTTTTGAGAAACTCCAGGAAGGGCATACTACCGGGGGTATCACAAATATGGCGGATCCCCTCTGGTTTAGAAAACTGCAGTCAGGGGCTCTTACCGGATCAACAGCCTATGATATGATTGAGGAGTTCGGGGAAGAGAGAGCAAAGAATGCTGCTATGACCTATCGTATTATCATGGACGAGCATGCCTGCCTCAACCCTAATTCTCACCGTGCCTTTGGGCTGAGCTGGGATCAGAAAGATGATCTTAAAGAAAATTCTCCACGCCTGGTTGGCGACCTGAGACTGATTCACATGTGTTCACAGTCTGACGGGGCCTGTGCCGTAATCTTTGCCTCAGAAGAACGGGCAAAGAAAATGAAAAAGAAACCGGTATGGATACGAGACCATGTCACCGCTCACCGGGAAGAATCTTTTAATATTTTTGGTAATGATCCTGATAATTATCCTGTACCGAAGACTCACCGGTTCTGCGCCGAGGAGCTTTTTAAAAGAAATAAAATTGATGATCCTGTCGAGTACTTTGATGTTTTTGAAATGTATGATCCCTCCTCCTGGTGGGCATCAGACTGGCTCAGAGATTTTCTTCTTCTAGATGGAGACGAAGCGCTGAAGCTGATTGAAGATAAGGAGATAGCAATTGGTGGTAAGATTCCGATTAATCCTTCAGGTGGTGTTATTGCCGCTAATCCTATCGGTGCTACCGCGCTGGTCAGGTTTGCCGAGGCAGCCAAGCAGGTGCGGGGCGATGCGGGTCCCCATCAGATTCCAACACCGGTAAACCATGCGCTTGCCTCCAGTTTCGGCGGAACCATGTGGACCGTATTGTTTATGCTGGAAAAAGAACTCGACTGGGAGGGTGCGTGAAATGAGTGAAGAATTTGGTGTAAAAGTAGAAGAAATTTTTAATACCATGGAAGAGCGCTTTCGCGCTGACGGCGCCAAGGGCGTTGATGCTTCCTTCGGTTATGATATCGCCGGTAAGGGTAAGTGGAAACTGACGGTAAAAGATAATAAGATGAAGCTTGAGCAGACCGATGATCTCAGCGGATGTGTCTGTACAACTATTACTGATCCAGATACCTTTGTTGGTGTGAATATTGGTAAAGTTGATGGAACCAGCGCCTTTACCTCGGGTAAATTCAAAGTCGATGGTGATCTCGGTATGCTGGGAAAAACAGCAAAGATGTTTCGAAAGTTTGTTGCCCCCGTTCAGGAAATGAGCATCAGGGATTATCTTCTCGATATGTTTGCCACAGTCGAGGCCCGCTTTAAGCCTGAAGCGGCAGCCGGCATGGATGTCATTATTGTTATCGATATTCAGGATGATGACGGTGGTGCCTGGTCTGTTGCAATTAAAGATAAGACCTGTAAGGTATCTGAAGGTATTGTTGGTACCCCCACAGTTACCCTTGAAATAACAAAATCATCAGACTGGGTAGACCTGACTCTCGGAAAAACCGACGCGCAGACTCTCATGGCAGCCGGTGCCGGTTCTGTAAAAGGCGATCTTCCGACAGCCATGAAGTGGGGAGAGCTTTTTGAGAAGTATGTAGACCCCATGGGCGGAAAGGATGCGGAACAGGAACTGATTGTACTGAAAAAGACTATTTCAGTTGATAACCGTTTTGCCACCGGCCCGGTAATGGGCAAGTTTTTTAACCAGCTCAAAAAGAAAAAAATTATCGGCAACAAGTGCCCTTCCTGCGGACGGATACAACTTCCCCCCAGGGAATTATGTGCTGAATGCCGTTGTGATGTAGATGAATTTGTTGAAGTCGGCCCTAAGGGAGAACTGCGGCTCATGGAGACTGTATATTATTCAAGCCCCGATCCCCTGACAGGAGAGGCCCGCGAGACTCCCTATGGCGCGATAAATGTCCTTCTCGATGGATGCAAAGGAAATGAGACAATGTGGCATTTCCTCAGACAGGACCAGCTCGATAAGGTCACCATGGGAAGAGGAACGAATAAAGGAACACGACTTCGTCCGGTGTGGAAAGACAAACGGCAGGGTGATGTTTCTGACATACAGTACTTTGAGATAGATGAATAGAGGGGGAAGGAAAAATGAATAAGAAAGCCAAACCAGGGTTTGAAGAAAGTTTTGTTGTTAACGGTAAGATGGCGCTTCCCTATTCCTATTTCGCAGGCAGGGTTGGAAGTACTTTTCTTACAACGATTAGAGACAAGAAGAAAATAATGGGCAGTAAGTGCCCCAAATGCAACAAGGTGTATGTGCCGCCCCGCCAGGTATGTGAAAAGGACCTGGAAGATATTCGGGACAACTGGGTAGACCTTAAGAATACCGGGGAAGTAACTAATTTTACCGTTGTGCGATATGACGATAAGCATTTTCCCCGCAAGGCTCCCTTTGTTATGGCAATGATCAAGCTTGATGGTGCAGATACTCCCTTCGTGCATATTCTTGAAGAACTTAAGCCCGAGGATGTTAAAAAAGGGATGAAGGTAGAGGCGGTATTTGCAGAGGAAACCACTAATACTATTCTTGATATCGATCATTTTAAGCCTTACACGCCGCCGAAGGTAGAAGTAACAGACCGCGCAGCATCAAAACCTGGAGTAGGAGCGGTTCCAAAAAAGAAAAAAGCAGGAGGAAGAGTGGATATGACTGAAAAAGTTATTATCACTGCGGCACTGACCGGTGCGGCAACCATGAAGACTCAGAATGAAAATGTTCCTTATGAACCGGCAGAATTCGCTGAAGAAGCATACAAGTGCTACAAGGCGGGAGCAGCAATGGTCCATGTACATGCCCGTGAAGAAAACGGTATGGCAACCCATGATCATGGACGGATCAAGGATACTCATGATGCTATTAAAGAAAAATGTCCAGAGTTGATTGTTAACTTAAGTTCAGCAGTCGGTATGGGGAAAACGGCAGAGCAGCGGATTTCACAGATTGTACACGTGAAGCCTGAGATGGCATCATTGAATACCAATACCATGAACTTCAGTATTATCGACCGTAAATCAGGTAAGGTTTTTATCGACTTCGTATTCGAAAATACCTTTACCATGCTTCAGGATTTTGGAAAGGCAATGGAAGAAAACGGTGTGAAACCTGAGATCGAAGTTTATGACATGGGTGGACTGGACAACTGGTTCCTCATTGCCAAACAGGGCTTTTTTACTGAGCCTTACAACTTTAACTTTGTCTGGGGTGTTGCGGGCGGACAGGCCTTCAGGGCTGAATCCTTTGTTAACATGATGCATGCTATTCCTGAAAATGCAAACTTTACCACCTGTGGTGTGGGTAACGAGCAGTTCCCGGCCATTATGCAGTCATGTATTGTCGGTGGTCACATGCGGGTCGGTCTTGAAGATAATATCCGTATTCCAAACGGAGATCTGGCAAAAGGAAGTTATGAGCAGGTTGAATGGGCTGCACGGATTGCCGAATGTGCGGGCCGTGAAATTGCTTCACCTGATGAAGCCAGGGCAATCATGGGACTTACAAAAAAGTAAATAAAACTTGAAGGCGCGCGGGTTATTTTTTTGAAGGCGCGAAAGCGCTTTCGCGCCTTCAAAAAAAATAACCCGCGCGAATACTAAACATTAAGCTTT
>CAZPEK010000307.1:0-4927 GCA_964585555.1 uncultured Leptospirales bacterium
CGCCGCAGAACTGGGGGTTTAAGAAGGGATGGTGCGCCAGCGCATTAAAGAAATGGGCGCCAGCGGCGTTTTGTCACTCAGGGGCTTTGTCAATCCTGATGTTCTCGACAGCTACCAGCTGGTTATTCTCGGGGCAACGGTTACCGAATCAAAACTTCTTACCAGCAAGGCCGATGAGATCGCCGCGCTTGACAGTGTCATATCAGTTTCAATTGTTTCAGGGCGCTTTGACCTGATCATTGAGCTGCTTCTCAGCTCTCACCAGGGATTGATTACTTTTCTTTCCGAAGAACTTTCGAAGGTTTCAGGTATCGCCCAGACTGAAAGTTTTATTGCGCTGCATACTATTGATAAGTTTGTTTAGGCGGAAGTTTAAAACTGTCCCAAAAACATGGCACAACCGGGCCATATCCTGCAATAGCCCGGGGAGCTGCCTTAAAAAGCGGAAACATTAAAATGGACAAATTGTGGATTGCGTATAAAAAAACACTTGACTCTATTAGAAGAATGTGTATTATGTCTCATCAAGAATGCATAAAAGAATCAGGGATATCTCACATGTTAAATGAACGGGGTGCAACAGTCGAAGTATTGCTTCGGATTCTTACTCATTCGCTGCCGGAAAACGAAACAGTCAAAATCATTGACACCAATGACGATGATCAGTCTGTCATTTTTAACTGGCGTAATAACGGCTACGTCCTCAGCAGCTTTCACACACCATCACACGATGGAAACAAACCGCACCTTGCTGTTGGACGAATTTGCTCAAATCGCTTTTCTGATGACAACTCCCATATTCTTCTCGAAGTCCTTATGAACCAGTACTGCACACGAATTCACGAAACAAGTCAGGCCAGCTGAATCACGGAAGCGCTAGCTTTTGTTCTTTTTTAATTGTTCTCGAAAGGAAGTTGTCTTTTCAATCCACCGGGGATCCCTCTCCCGCTCAAGCTTTGAATATATACAGCCGCAGTACTCCTGGCGGTAAAAGTCATACTTCTTAGAAAGCTCAAGGGACTTTTTGAAGCCGTCATTCTTTTTGAAATTTGCCTCAAGAAAGGGAATAGAATACTCTGCAGCCAGGGCGGATCCGATTTCATTTATCTTTTCAGCATCCTTATGAGGGCTTATCGAAAGGACCGTGCCGACCATATCCATGTTTAGTTTCCCGGCGGCAATAAAAGATGCTTCGAGGCGAATCCGGTAGCATTTCCAGCAACGCTCTGACCGTTCACCGTAATACCGATAAGGCCGAACCGCGGCAGTCCATGTTTTCAAGTCATAGTCTCCCTCGATAAGGGGGAAGTTACGTTCTGCAGAAAAACGCCTCAGCTCATCAAGACGCTGCTGGTATTCATCCCGGGGTGCGATATTGGGATTATAAAAGAAAACGTGAATACTATAGATATCCTTCAGGGTTTCATAGACGTGACTCACACAGGGCGCACAACAGGCATGAAGAAGAAGTTTTTTTTCCTTTTCCACCGCTGCTACTTAAGATATTTACTGCAAAAGTTCTCCAGCTTCGTTGCATTAGCAGGATTAATTTTACTATCAAGCCAGAGAAGAAGCTTTGAACGAACCGGGTTCTCTTTGCAGTACTCGTGATGAATTACATGTTTAGCAATATCAAACTTCAGTTTTTCAAAAATCTCTTCGGCAATTTGAAAATTAGAGGGACATGGTCCCAGAACACCACATATCTTTACTAAGATTTCATGCTTGTCCATCTCGCTTAATTCTGTCTGCATTCCATTAAAAACTGAGTTCCAAAGATGTACTTCCTCACGTCTTTCCACAAACTCTCCATCGCCCCTGTCGGCTTTTTTCATGATTTCCTCCGGCTGCTGATGCCTTACCGTATAGAATGAGGTTCTACTATTATTTTATACAAAAATGACATGAACGTCAATAAAACAGGGAATAAATTTGACAAAGAACCAAATTTTTTTAGATTTTTTTACATATAAATCTCATTGCTCTTCAAAAAGCATTATGCCGGCAAAAAACGAGAGAGGAAGAAGAGAGAAGGTTATAAACCCCCTCAGAGGCTTCTATCCACGAATCAGCTGGAAAAGCCCTGAAGGAGATAGCATCCCGAAGGCGACGATGCCGTTTATCGTTTTTAAGGCTTCAGGAAACGACACCGTTACGCGTTACACTACCTTAAATAAAATCGACATGATATCTGATTCGGGAGCGGTAAGACCGGTAAAGGCTTCGAAGGAATCCTTAATCATTTGGGCAATCTCTGTGGGCCGATGGGAACGATTTTCACGGATAATTTCACGAAGCCGTACCAGGCCGAAACGCTCTCCCTTCTGGTCCTTCGAATTTATTAATGACCGGGAATAAAGAACCCCGATGTCTCCCCGTACAAGGTTCGTTCTTCCTGTTCCAAAATTTGATGTCCGGTCATACCCAAGGGGAACACCTTCAGTATCCAGGGAATCAAAGTTATTTTTCTCAATACGGAAAAGCTCAAGAGCAGGAAAACCCGCATTTGTATATATCAGCCGCGAAGACTTCAGATCATAATAAAAATACAGGCTCGTAACCAGGTCGCCCTTTCCCCCTGAATATTCGTAGAGTACCCTGTTGAGATTATGGGTAACAGAAAATGTTGAGGGGGCGTCATTTAAAGAGGCGTGAAAGGAAGATCGCAGCAGGATTGAGTAAAGGGCACTGTTGATACCGGCGCCTGATACATCCGTAGCAATAACACCAACTCCCTGGTCGCCAAAGGGAATAATATCAAAATAATCGCCTCCTGTTTCGTACTTCGGCACGAGAAAAGCCCCAAACTTTATTCCCGGAACAGCAGGAAGCGTATCAGGAGTCGATCGGTCGAGTATATATCCGGAAAAATCATATGCCCTGTTTTTCAGCTGTTCTTCACTTGCCCTGGCATAGGTCAAGGTATTTGAAAATACTTCATTGCACTCTTTCCGGAAAGCAGAAAGAATATCTATTTCCTGAGGTGAATACGATGCGAGAGAATCTTTTTCTCCAAGGCAGATTAACGCGTAGACACTTTTATCATGATAGAGAGGAAGTATGGTAATAATATCATTCTTTATAAAAAAGACAAGAATCTCTTCCCTGATATTCCCAAACTCCCTGTCATCAGTATAAATTCGGTTTATATTCAGTATTTCCTGGTTACGGGCAAACCAGCGGATGAGGATATCATTTCTATCAATATTTTCAACTTCCTCTTCCCTTAATCCTCTGGCGTAACCCTGCACATACTCGCGGGTTGATTTACTGAGATTCATAACAAAGGCTTTTTTTACAAAAAGACTCTTATATATTTTATTTACAGCAGTTCCAAGTACCGGTTCAGGCTCCTTCATTTCCCCAACTTCCCTGACAAAGGTGTCAACTATTGTTTCAAAAATATTCTGCCTGCGCTGGAAAAGCCTGTCTATCCATGGAGACACAAAAAGTGAGATGACGATAAAAACCAGTACAATAAGAGGTGCGATAACCGCAATAGGAACCCGGTCAAAGAAGAGTACACCGTTATAATACATAATAATCATTACATAGATGGGAATAAAAACAACCGCAGAGAGAAATATATACATTACGGTTTTATGGATTACAGTTCTAATATCCATGAGGTTATAGGCGATTACAGAATAAAAAAGCGCCGCCGTTACAATAAATGAAGCAATTGAGGGACCGATAGCATAAAGCTTTGAGTATCCAAAGGCCTTTGGAAGAACAATCGAGCAGATAGCGGCAAAAATAAGAGCAACACTTGACCCGACAAAAAGATAACGCATCTGCAGCCGAAATATCTCAACCTTTGTGCTAAAATACTTTCTGATAAAATTCAGGGTCCCGACTAACAGGTAAGAGAATGCAAAAATTGCGTAATATGTATAAAAATCCTTCAGCTCACGCACAAGCTCACCATCTTTAAAATAAGCGGCAGCAATTGTTAAATCAGTGCTGATAACCAGGGCTGCCACCGTTACAGCCGGGGTGAGAACAATAAGCGTTATATAAAATGGAAAGGGCTTTTCACCCCGGGGAAACACCAGTGACATGGCAAAAAATGAAGCAAAGAAAAGCACCGTAAACATCTGGGTTACTTTATTTAAAAGGACAAGATCAGCACTCTCAGAAAATGCATAGGTTATAAACATGGTAAAAAGAATACCCAGGCCCATAATATTCCAGAATACATAATATCGGTTAATCTGATTACGCCAGTCCTTTACCAGGATAAAAATCGCCATTCCCACGAGAATAACTGAAGCGAGAAATGCTGAAATCATGTTAATGGTGTTCATCCGATACTCCCTGTTCTGAAAGTTCCCCTGAGAGGAAAAAGTTCTGTTATCACTATTATCGTCCCCTGGTGCTGGAAAAATAAGCAGCTATCTTTAAAGTTACTCCCCCACACCAGTAAAGTTTAAAGAATTAATTACTGAAAAAGATTGACGTTTTTTTACATACAATACTAAAGTATTAAACATTGACTTCAACCTTTATTTTACTGTTCAAAAGAGGAAAGGTGCTTCCAGAAAATTCAGCTCTTCTAATTGTTGATATGCAGTGGTATTACCTGAACAGGGAATCGGATTACTGCCGGTATTTTGAGCATCTCTGGCCTGACAGCATGTCTTATATTTTTGAACGCTGTCACAACACGGTGATCCCTAATACCCTGAAACTTATAGATTTTTTTCATGCCCATGACTCTCATATTATCTACCTGAGGCTCTGTGGACAAGATCCGGAAAGGAAGGATTTACATCGCTTTTTTAAAGACACCTTTCAGAAAGGAAGAGATCTCGGTTTTGATAACATCTATCCCCTTGCCAGTGATCCAGCCTCAGAAATTATCGCTGAATTGAAACCCCTTGATTCCGGTGAAAAGATCACTGAAATACAGAAAACAACCTACAGT
>CAZPEK010000308.1:0-4894 GCA_964585555.1 uncultured Leptospirales bacterium
TTTATTGTCACCTTAACCCCCTTATTTATACACCAGTAAACATACAGAAAACTGCTCAGGTTAACTATTTGTCAACAATAATTGTTTTTTTTTAAATTTCAACTATATGGTAATTAATAACTTGAAAATATGTTTCATGCTTTCTAAAATAAGCCTTTCAATACCGCTAAAGTGAGGTCACTATGGATTTTCTCAAATTCGACAAAAGCCGCATAATGGGTTTTTTAGTTTCTATTGTTATTTTTCTTTTAATATTAATTCTCTATACTCAAACAACCCTCTTTGAGATGGTAGAGAGAAGTGCTATAGATTTTCGTTTTTTTCTGAGAGATCCCGCTGAAGCGTCTATCAAACTGGATGAAGGCGTAAGAATGGGCCGGATAAATAAAAGGGCCCGCGAGGATATCATCATACTCGGTATTGATGAAAACACCATCCGCAGTTTTTCCGATGAGGGCATTCAATGGCCCTTCCCCTGGAAAGTTCATGCTAAATTCACTAACTATGTAGGCTCTGGAAGTCCTCTGGCCCTGTTTTTTGATATTACCTTTCTTGATCACAAGGATGGGGAAAAAGAATTTGCCCAGGCAATCAAAAAGGCGGGAAATGTTTTTCTCGATTACCCTTTTGAAACAAGGGAAAAGGACGTAAAATATAAAGATCAGGCACAGCGCCGGATCCTGTTGAATAAAATGCGCTGGAGAGCCCCCCAGGAAGACCTGAGCCCCCAACTAATAGAAGAGGTAGTCCCACCGACACCTGATCTTGCCAGATATGCAAAGGGTATGGGATTTGCGAATGTATTCCCTGATCAGATAGATCATATAAATAGACAGATGCCAATGGTCATTAAGTATAATGGCTGGTATTATCCGAATATTGATCTTGTCCTTGCAATGCATTATTACGGAATCAGCAAAGATGATGTCGAAGTGAAAATGGGGGAATACGTCAAGCTGAAGAATATCCCCCGAGATAAAATGGCAAAACCAAATGATACCGGCGAAATTCTGATTCCTATTAACCAGTATGGGTTCATGGACATAAATTTTATAGGAGGATCTGGAAGTTTTCAGCATTATTCATATAATCTCTTTGCCGTTGACGGTTCCCTGAAGGGGAATAAATCCCTCGAGAATAAAATGGTGCTGGTTGCCGCATACGAAGCAACAGGAATTGCCACTGACCAGCATCAATCTCCCTATGGAACAACCTTCGGGATTGAGCACCATGCCAATGCATTGAACACAATTCTCAACCAGGATTTTCTTTTTCAGCTTGATGATTTTCATAATATTGCCGTTATGTTTATACTGGCGCTGTTTCTTGGCTTTTTTCTTCCACGCATATCTATCATTAAGTCAACCCTGCTGGTTATAGCCTTCTCTTTAGTCTACATATTAACTTCCTACATAATCTTTGATTTCTTCAGCATTATAAATGCGATGATAACACCGGTTATTCAAACAGGTTTTAATTTTACCTTGATTATTACCTATCGCGTTTTGACTGAACAGAAGGAGAAAAAGTATATCAGGCAGACGTTCTCAAAGTTTGTATCCAAAACCGTTGTTGATGACCTTCTTAAGCACCCTGACAAGATAAAGCTGGGAGGCGAGAAAAAAATACTGACAGTTCTTTTTTCTGATATCAGGGGATTTACTTCCATCTCAGAAAAACTGACTCCTGAGCTGCTGGTCGAGCCTTTAAATTACTATCTTGAAGCCATGACTGAGCTTGTTTTTAAATATGATGGAACCCTTGATAAATATGTAGGTGATGAGATTATGGCTTTCTGGGGAGCACCGATTGAAATGGAAAACCATGCCGCCATGGCAATCCAAAGCGCCCTAAAACAGATGGAAAAACATCACAAAATGAATGCCCACTAGATAAAAGAAGGTAAACCTGAACTGAATATAGGTATTGGACTCAATACGGGAGATATGGTTGTTGGAAACATGGGATCATCTTCAAGGATGGACTATACTCTCATGGGTGATAATGTCAACCTGGGAGCCCGTCTTGAGGGTACGAATAAAGTCTATAAAACAAATATTATTATCAGTGAATTTACCTACGAGCACGTAAAAGATGAGGTCATAGTAAGAGAGCTCGACCTGATTAAGGTAAAGGGAAAGGAAAAACCAGTTAGGATTTATGAGCTACTGGCGATGAAAGAATGATAAAGTCTCTGCTTTTTTCTTATACCTAATTTTAAGTAAAGGATCAGTTAAACGTCCCTTAATTTCAAGAGGGACGTTTTTTATGGCTCCTCCAGATGTTTTATACCTTAGAGTGACCGGGAAAGTCATACCTTCATAAAATTGATATTTTCCAAAACCAGTCAAATGCAGGTCTTTTGCGTCAAAAATTACATTTTTGAAATAAAAATTCCCTCCCATCTGGTTAATGGTAAAATGTATAGAATTGATGTCTAAATCTGCTCCTGCCAGGGTGGGAAGTTGGTTGAGCTTGAGAAACTTAGAAATTCTTTTTGAGAAGTAAGCATTTTTTTGAACACCTTTCGTGAGAGAGATAAAAACATTCCCTTTTGAATTATCGAGAAGCTGAGCGAGACGGTAGGCATTGAGTTCATAATCGAAATCAAGGTTTAGTGTAGAATATACTGGTTCTTTGTTTTCTACCGAAATTTTGGCAAGCTTGACATTACCGGCTCCGCCTTTTATTTTCAAGAAAGGATAATCCCTGTTGAAGTAGCCATTCATTTCAAGCCGGTATTCCCCTTCGTACCCATCAAGGTTGAATTCGCTTATTTTCATGCTTCCAGCTTTATTTTCAAAATCAAGCTTCAGGTTTTTTAAAATAATTTTATCGGTTACATTTAAATTTGATGCGGTTATTGAAAGAAGAAGGCTGTTGTTTATTATTGCCTGTCCGATGGTTTTTTTTAGAAAAAATTCTTCATAATATCCGGTTTTTTTATCCCTGTAAGCTGCTGCCATTACATCACTTATTGTTTTAGAAAAAATACTATAGACCAGTGAACCGGCTATATTTTTTGATTTTGATGTTATGGCGCTAATCGATTTGAAAGGAAAAAAGCTGCTGATTGTAGACTTTGTATCAATTTTAAAATCTGAATCATAGAGGTTGAAATCTGCATGGGCTGTTACCTGGTTTAACTTTGAATTAATTTTGAGGTTGGCCTTTGAAACAAGATTTTTGTCTTTGTTTTTAACCAGCTTGTTTAAATTGAAATCTTCGAGTATAATATCACTTATAAATTTTTTTGATTGCCCTGTTTTAAGGTCAATGTCCCAGTCTATGTTAAATTTCAGTTTCCCTTTATATGAGCAGTCTTTAAAAAAGGAGTAGTTGCCCCATAGTTGCTCAAGGTCAATTTTGTTGCTTGCGAGTTTCAGCTGAAAAGAACGATCTTTGGGGGTGTGGGTGATGAAACATGAACTTTCAATTTCCATATCCTGGTTATTAATTTTAAGTTTATGAATAGAAATTGATGAGAAGTCATGTTTTATCTTTCCCGCTACCTCAAGGTCTGCATTCAGGTTTGAAATAAGATTGAAGGGATTTTTATTCTTTTTGAATACATTCAGACTTGTCGTATCAAAGCTGGATCTAAAAGTAGAAAAACCATGTTGGGAGACGACAGTACTTTCCATTGACAGTGTTCCGGAAAGAAGTGTTTTTTCCCAGCCTTTTTCCTGCAGGTATCGGTTGCCAAAGGAAGAATCGAGATTTTCTATTTTCCCTTTGACGGTTGTCTTCCCATCCTTTGATGTATCGATTGATGCCGAGATGTCTATAGTGCCGGGCTTTAATCTATCTTTATTTTGAGATGGAATTGAGCCTTCAGCCTTTATCCGATAAAGGGTATCTTCCCAGAAAATGCTCCCATTAAAGTCATTTATAACCAATTTCGACCTGGCATCTTTGAACTTTTCTTCGTATATTATCCGACAGTCATTAAGTACCAGGTTAAAAGTCCCTTCTTTCCCATAGGTTTTCAGTTTATTGAGGTCTTTGGGGTTAAGAAGATTTATAAAAGTTTCTCGATAGGTTTCCCCAAAACTTTTATGGAGATGCACTTCCCCCTTAGAAAAGGAAATTCCCTTTATTTTTACTTCATTTTGCAAAAGGGCAATAAAATCAATATCAAAGGCAGCTTTCCCCGCCTGAAGAAGCGAACGGTTGTCATTGAAGTCTGGCCCTGCCGAAAGGTTGAAAGTGGATATTTCAACATTTCCGAAAAGGTCAATTCTTGCTGTTTCAAATTTAACCGCTTTGCCCAGAACTTCCTTGCAAAATTTTTTAATTGTATCGTTAAGCTGTTTCTCGGTAACCGCAAGGTTAAAATAAACCTTTGAGAAGATGCCGGAAACAAGGAAGATTGAAAAAAATAAGAGAGCAAATAATAAGATTGACTTTTTCTGTTTTTTCATGCTATATTAATTGTATATCCTTGATGTGTCGGGTAAAGTAATAAATACAAAGTCTTCGATTAAATACGTCAAGTATATTAAAATGAACAGTAAAAATAAATTTTTCAAGTTGTAAATCATGGAAGAAAAAAAATTTATACAAAAACTCCTCGAAATATCAGAACAATATGATGTAGATGTGCCTCGAATCCCGGACAGGGAGCAAACCCACACTTCCTTTGAAGGCATCCCCCGTAAACATCCAACTGACGATAATGTCATGCTTCTTTTTCCATCTTCTTTTTCTCTAATGGACCTTGTGACATCCAATCCGTCCATCAGGGGCATTTGAACATCCATAAGAATGAAATCCGGCAGATGAAATTCATATGCTTCCAAGGCTTGTTTTCCGTTAACAGCCTTTAAGATTTTAACTCCGGGAAAGATCTCTTTTAAAAGCATTTCTGCCAACATACGAGAGACTTCATCAT
>CAZPEK010000309.1:0-4883 GCA_964585555.1 uncultured Leptospirales bacterium
AAAGACAAAGGGCGATTCGGGGAAGGAATTTCCCGTTACGGCAAACCTGAGTGATGTGGTACCTGCCTTTTCCCGTGCCTGCCTGGTGCAGCTGTTCAGGGAAAAGCAAATAATTACCCCCAGAAGCAGGACGTACAGTTTTCCCGGTGAGAAAAAAAATCTCATTACTTTGATACTCCTGATAATATAAAAGAGGGCCCATTCATCACGAATGTGCCCTCCTGTTTAATTTCGACTAAACTTATGTAAGGCGAAGGAAGTCTGTCGGAAAGGCCTGGCAGAGTTCTTTAACTTCCGCCTGTACTTTTTTAAGGGCTCCCTCATCTTCCATATTGTCTATGACATCGGCAATCAGCTCACCGGTCTTTTTAAATTCATCAGCTTTAAATCCCCTGGTAGTCAGGGCAGGAGAGCCGAGACGGATACCACTGGTAACAAAGGGCGACTTATCATCAAAGGGGACACCGTTCTTGTTGCAGGTAATGCCCGCTTCATCAAGGCGGTTTGCAACCTCTTTACCGGTAAGATTTTTATTGCGAAGGTCAACCAGCATCAGGTGATTATCAGTACCCCCTGAGGTAATCTGGAGACCCCGGGACATCAGGGTTTCAGCGAGTATCTGAGCGTTTTTAATAACTTCCTTCTGGTACTCTTTAAATTCGGGTTTAAGGGCTTCACCAAAGGCAACCGCCTTGGCGGCTATGGAATGCATCTGGGGGCCCCCCTGTACGCCGGGAAACATGCCCCGGTTCAGGTCTTTCTCATAACCTTCCTTTGCAAGAATTACACCGCCCCGGGGACCACGAAGGGTCTTATGGGTGGTCATGGTCACATAGTCAGATACTTCAACGGGTGAAGGATGGACATCAGCGGCAATGAGACCGGCGATATGGGCGATATCAACCATCAGCTTAGCTCCCACCGCGTCAGCGATTTCTTTGAATTTATCAAAATCAATAAATCGAGGATAAGCAGAAGCACCGGCGATTATCAGTTTTGGTTTATGTTCCTTCGCAAGGGCCATAACCTCGTCATAATCAATGACATTGGTATCCTTTGTTACACCGTAACTGACGACATTATGAAAAAGTCCTGAATAGTTTACCGGAGAACCATGGGAGAGATGTCCGCCATGCGCAAGATTCATGCCCATGAAGGTATCTCCCGGCTTAATCACCGACATCATAACCGCCATGTTAGCCTGGGCGCCGCTGTGGGGCTGGACATTAGCATATTCAGCGCCGAAAAGTTCTTTAATCCGATCAATGGCAACAGATTCTACGGCATCAACCTGCTCACATCCCTGGTAGTAACGCTTGCCGGGATAACCTTCGGCATATTTGTTCGTCATGGTACAGGAAGAGGCTTCCAGAACCGCCCTGGATGTATAGTTTTCCGATGCAATAAGAATCAGGTTGTCTTCCTGGCGCTTATTTTCCTTCTGGATTATTTCATAGACCTTTGAATCTGAATTTTTTAATGATAGTGTATCGGCCATTATCTTTTCTCCTGGTAAAAATGTAATGAAAGAATTTCAGGCGTGGTACCGGTGCATAATGAATTATGAACTGATATAAATCAGGTATACCTTGCAAGGAGCCGTCTCAATGTCAATAAATAATCAAAATTTTTGCTTTATCCTTGTCATATGTAGATGATATTTTATTGTATGCGTGGATACGGCCTTTGCCATGATTTTTTCTTTGAAATCTGAAGGCGCGAAAGCGCTTTCGCGCCTTCAAATTTCAAAGAAAAAATCGCACCTTCAGATAAAATATACGGAAGAACAACCATGAAATTCAAAGAAAAGCAACCCCTCTACCTCCTTGCTGAAATCGCCGCCCGCCTGAGGGCGGAAGATGGCTGCGCATGGGACAGGGAACAGACCTCTCAGACCCTGAAACCCTACCTGATTGAAGAATCCTATGAACTCTATGACGCCATAGAATCAAATAACAAAGACGATATGAAGGAAGAACTGGGAGATGTCCTCTACCAGGTCTATGCCCATGCGCAGATAGCTCATGAAGAAAAACATTTCTCCATAGATGATGTGGCACAGGGTATCATCAACAAGCTGATTTACCGGCATCCCCATGTCTTCGGCGATGAAACGATAACTGATGCAAAGGAAGTTATCGACCGGTGGGAAAAAATCAAAAAGACTGAAAAAAGCCACCGTGAATCAATTCTTGACGGGGTACCGGTTCATCTGCCGGGACTACTGAAGGCATACCGGGTACAGCAGAAGGTAAGCCGTATAGGCTTCGACTGGGAACAAACCGATGATGTAATTGCCAAGATTGAAGAAGAACTCGAAGAGTTCAAAGAAGCCTTTAAAGACGGCAAAAAGGAAGAGTCAATCGACGAAGCGGGAGACATCCTCTTCAGCATGGTCAACCTCCTCCGCTTTACAGGCATCAATCCCGAAGAAGCCCTGCAGAGAACGGTAAAAAAATTCATGACCCGCTTCGGCCACGTGGAAAGACGCTGTGATGAAATGGATAAACCAATGGATACCATGACCCTTGAAGAGCTAGATGTTTTATGGGAAGAAGCGAAAAAGAAGACCCGGTAAATTTAAAAAACGATTTTATTTGAAATATCATGTCGGCAATTGTGATCTAACATCACCTGGAGAGGCACCCAATGAACACAAAAAAAGATGTTAATTTCGACCTGAAACAGCTCCGGTCATTTCTTGAAATCATTCAGGAAAAAAGTTTCACCAGGGCATCAAGGAAACTGAAAATCGGACAGGCAACCATCAGCCATCATATTCAGCACCTTGAAGAATTGCTGGGAGTCTCACTTTTTGAAAGAAACAGCAAAAATGTATCCATTACCCCTGAAGGTGCTGTCGCACAGGAATTTGCCGAAAATCTGCTGAAAGATTTCGAAATGCTTCAACAGCGTCTCAACGGAGAAATATTCGGCGGCACTCTTCATATAGCTGCAAGCACTATTCCCGCAGCCTACCTGCTCCCGGGTATCATTGCTGACATAAAAAGCCCTGACCTTCTCTTCACCATTACCGCGTCAGACAGCCGGGAAGCGATTGAACTGGTCAAAGAGGGGAAAGCCGACATGGGAATTGTCGGCCGCCGGGTACAGCACCCCTCACTGGCCTACTCTCATATCTACAGCGATGAAATTGTCCTGGCTTCACCACCCGATGCTCCTGACAGGATAAGCCGTGATGAGCTCCTTGATCTGCCGATTATTTCACGGGAAAAAGGATCAGGGACACGGAATGCGACAGAAGGATTTCTTGCCTCTCTAGAGATTCTCCCCTCTGAGCTAAAGGTTGTATACGAATGCACATCAAATGATGGAGTGAAAGAATCAGTAATAAAGGGTATCGGCTATGCCTTTATCTCTAGGCTCGCCATTAAGCGGGAGCTTGATCTGGGTCTTTTAAAAACAGTTTCCCTGAAGGGACTTCCCGTTAAACGGGACTTTTACATGGTTCGTCTGAAAAGCAAAAAAAACATCGCCCTGATAAAAAGATTCCAGGAAAAGCTTGAGACAAAAAATTTCTAAAGAGGGAGTGTGGGCCCCCTCTTTACCTGGATATTATTTTTTCAGGGCCCCCGCGTCTTTCAAGAGTCTATAAATTTCATTCATTGCTTCTTCATCAAGATTTCCCCCGCCGAAGCGGATTCCGTAGAGACGATTTCTCGCATCCTCAAGAAGCCCTGTATCAAGAAAATCGTCGAGAGCGCTGATTTTAAGTATCCGGTCTGCGGACTTAAAAAAGAGATCACTGTCGTGGCTCTCAAGGGCAGAGGCCAGGGCAATCTGCGCATCATCTCCTTTGCGGGTTTCTTCCTCTTCAGAATCTGTTTCACCGGGCTCATCACTGCTGATTATTTTAAAGCGTTTCCGTTCCCAGAGAACCATGAAAACAATAGCCCCTGAAACAAGAAGCACAATGAAAATTATCACGGCAATGTTAAAGGAAGGTTTGCCTTCATCTTCCTCATCAAAATCAATGCGGTTGTTTTTACCTGAATCTCCCGTTACCGTCAGGAGTATTTTTTCAGAGACTGTTTCACGGTAGACCCCTTTTGTATTATCATAAAAATTAAGAGAGACTGCACCGAGGTCAATCTTCCCTGATTTTTCTGGAATAACCGTATAATAGAAGACCTTTTCTCCCTCGAGGCCCCGGCTAGAAAGACTGATAGAGCTTTTACCCTCTTCGGCCAGGATGCGAAGATCCTTCAGGTCAGCACCAAACTGAGGGCGGGCCATGGCTGCGATATTTCCCGCCCCGGATACCTTGACCTCGATACGCCGTTCATCGTAAACCTTCACCGGGGTTTTATCATAGTTCACTTCAAGCTTGTAGCTTCCCACATTCCCGCTGAAATTATCGGGACGCCCCTTTATGGGAAGGGGCACAACCTTCAGGGTGACCGTATCAAAGGCAACCTGCTCCCGGTTCATGAATTCAAAAAAACGCCGCCCTCCCGTTATGCCTACTACTGCCTGTCCTCCCCCGATTTTCAGGGAACCCTCAAGGGCGGGAACAACGACATAAGTGGCAAGATGCATTTTTGCCATCTCACCTTCCTCTGTTGTGATCACTTTATCTTCACGCTTCTCATCAACTTCGTTGATAACACATCCCTTCGATTCGGGTTTCGACTGTCCCTGAAGCTGAAGCTCTTCACTGGTAGAGAGAATATAGTACCGCATCAAAACCGGTTCACCGACATGAACCTTTTTCTTATCAAGCTCAACCAGGCCGCTGACAAGGGCGGGACCGTCTCCACCGCTTCTGTTTGCCGCGCTGCCCTTTACCACCGACAGGGTGACAGGTTTTGACTTCAACCGGTCCGCGCCCCGCTGAAGGATAAAGGAAGGAATTCGATAGG
>CAZPEK010000310.1:0-2844 GCA_964585555.1 uncultured Leptospirales bacterium
GGCGGAAGATGGAGAGGAAAAGGAAGGAGCTGTTGTTCAGAGTAATGATTATCGCCTGAAGGACGCTTCTACCGAATCAAAGGGTATAGTAGAGCTGGCAGAAGACGGTGAAACCGCTGCCGGTGTTGTTGTTCAGGGAAATGACCGCCGCCTCAGGGATGCAACTGAAGGGGCCAAGGGTATTGTCCGGTTCTGCAGTGATGGCGAGGAGGCACCTCTGGCCTCGGTACAGGGGAATGATCATCGTCTCAAGGATGCCACTACTACGGCAAAGGGTATAACAGAACTTGCGGAAGACGGTGAAGACCGCGCCGGCGTGGTTGTCCAGGGGAATGACCGGCGCCTGAAAGACGCGACAACAAAAACCAGGGGTATTGTAGAGCTGGCTGAAAATGGAGAGGTTCGTCCCGGTGTTGCCGTTCAGTCAGATGATGACCGCCTTCAGCAGGCAACTGAAACGGCAACGGGAATTCTTCGTTTTGCGGAAGACGGAGAAGACGCGGCCCTTGCGGCAGTGCAGGGAAATGACCGGCGTCTCAAAGATGCAACCACTGCGGTAAAGGGTATTGTAGAGCTGGCTGAAGATGGAGAAGATATTGACGGTGTCGCGGTTCAGGGAAGTGACCGTCGCCTCAAGGATGCAACTACCACGGCAAAGGGTATCGTAGAGATTGCCGAAGATGGAGAGGAGCGTGAAGGTGTTGTTGTTCAGGGAAATGACCGCCGTCTGAAAGAGGCGACTGAAAATACACCGGGAATTGTTCGTCTCGCAAAGATATCCGAAGAACGGGCCGGTTTTGCGGTGCAGGCCCATGATCCGCGGCTTTCTGATTTACGGGAAGCCCTGCCCCATGAACATGATTATGCCTCGAAGAATCATGACTTCAACAGTCATAATGGAACCATCAGTATTACCGGATCAAAGCAGGGGGCCCTCAAGGGTACGACACCTGTATCCGATGATTCGGCGGTTATCTATGGAAAGAACAGCTCAGATAAGGATGGGGCTGTCGGCATTGCCGGTATTGCCGGGACTCCCTCTGAAAAACCGGGGCATAATTACGGGGTTCTCGGTCACAGTACCCATGTGGGCGTTCGGGGCCAGTCCACGGGAACCAGTGAAGGCGCCGGGGGCGGTATCATGGGACTTTCCCGCTTTGGCGCCGGTGGAATATTCGCCAGTGAACATAATTACTCCCTGGTGGCCGACGGCTTTGGCACCATCCAGGATTTTGATAAAACAGCAGGGCTGGCGGGAAATGGAAAGGCCCTCCTGGTTCGGGGTGAGTCTCTTTTAAAAGGAAGAGTAAACCTGGAGCAGCAGGGAGACAGTACCCCGTCGCCGGGAAACATTGTCGAGTATTTTGAAGCCGATGAAACAGAATATATTTCGCCGGGAGACCTCCTGGTGGTCAGCACCGGGGGAGAATCAATTCTTTCCCGTTCACGAAACGAGTACAGCCGCGGGGTTATCGGTGTTGTGGCGGGTAACCCCCTCCTGACAGTGAATAACAGTGGAAAGGAAGATAAAACCGCCCCGCTAGTCCGGGCGGGAAAGGCCCTCTGCAAGGTCGACGCGCGTAACAGGCCCGTAGTACCCGGAGACCTGATTGTAACCTCCTCAACCCCGGGCTGCGGCATGGGGGGAAGTATCGATTCTTTTGATAAGATAGGCACGGTGGTGGCAAAGGCCCTTGAGGGGCTTGAAGACGGCATCGGCACAATTGCTGTTTTTATCATGCATCAGTAAATCTGTTTTTTTGTTTTTAACTTCCTTCTCCTGTGATATACATAAAAAGTTTGATATCACAGGAGGCCTCATGAGCGAAAAAAATATTCCGGTTAATTTCCTGGAATGCTTGAGAGACAGATAAATGAAAAGAGTGTATAAATCCAGCTCTTTGATGCTCCTGGTGCTCGGCCTGGTTGTCGCTCTGTTTATCATCGCGCCTCCGGTTGTCGTGTATTTTGAAGATGTCACACGAGACGAGGCCCTCCTTGTACTCGGTATCATCTACCTTGCCTATTCTCCCCTGATTATTCTTCTTGCCAGAACATTGAAAAAAAGTATCGGCATGCGGATTATTTGTTCTGGTGAGGGAATCACCTGCCGCGCAGGAAGCGAAGAAACAGTCATTTTCTGGGAAAAGCTCGATCGCTTTGTTTTTGACTATGTTGCATCAGGGGATAAGCGCTTTGGAATTTCCCGGTACTTTGTGCTGTATGAATTCGGAAGCGTTGAGAAGCGTTTTCGCTTTAACCGTCTCATGACAAAGAAAGAAATTGAAGCTGCTGCTGATATTCATCATGTCAGTGCTTTCAAAAAGAAGGCCTATGCATTTGAAGCCTACGGCCTTTATTTTAGAAAGAAGATCTGCGACCGCCTGGTCTATGATATCAGCAGTTACAGCGGCCGGGTACCTGAACGAGATAAAGGTTTCTTTTAATCAAGAGCATCGGTAAGTCGAGGTTAAAGATAGTATGATTGAGCTTATCCCCTGTCCAGACGGCAGAGCCCGGTCTCCCTTCAGGCATGACCGGCATCATAACCACTTTGTATGCCGCACCGCCGGGGGTTTTTCCCGTCTTGGCGACCGAAAAGACTTTACGCTCCCAATGCTGGATACGCATTTTCAGACCGGCTATACCAGTCTCTGGATAATGAAGCGTTATATTCTCATTGAGAAAAACGGCCGCACCAGGGATTACCGGAAATTTATGAGTAAACTTCCCCGCAAAAAGAAGAAGAGCCATGGTGCTCAAAAAGATGAAACAGGCATTCATCGTTTTTTTATTTTTGCTGAAGATGGTTATATTAACGGCACAAAAGTTACCGGGATTAAA
>CAZPEK010000310.1:2854-4862 GCA_964585555.1 uncultured Leptospirales bacterium
GCTGAAGATGGTACTTCAATCTACCGGTTCCCCTCGGGAGAGGCGACTGGCCGCCGTGGTGCTGAAACCCTTGAAGAGGCTCTCGGGTATTTTAAGTCCATGGACAGAAAATTTACCGCTTATGTGATTGCTGAGCTCCTCGATGACATCTACTGGCATTGAAAAAGCGTCTCGCCGGTTTTTACTTTTTTAAAAAAATTGATTTTTGTACAGCCGACCCGGGCGGTTTTTTGTATATTCCTCTGATTGCCTTAAAAGGAGGTTCATTATGAAAATTACTGTTGTGGGCTGCGGTCACGCCTTCAGTACCAGAAATTATAACCAGTGCTTCATGGTTGAAGAAACTGAAAAGGGGATACCCCGGCGGATGCTGATAGATTTTGGCGCCAAGGTTCCCTATGCCCTGGCGAACCTCGATATTGATATAAGGTCTATTGATGATGTCTATATCAGTCATCTCCATGGTGACCATATCGGGGGCCTTGAAGAGATGGCTTTTTCCTGTTACGACTGGGCAGGACACCCTCAGCATTATTCTGAGCGGGGTGAGGAAGTTAAAGCTCCCCGTCTGATTGCCAATGTACAGCTTTTGAATGATCTCTGGAAGAAATCTCTCCGCGGGGGTCTCGAATCGATGGAAGGATTCGATGCGAACCTGGAGACCTATTTTGAGCCCCTGGGGCTCAGGCCGAACAAGACCTTTACCTGGCAGGGCTGGACCTGCCGCCTGATACAGCAGGTCCACATCATGACCGGTTCAATTATCAGTCATACCTTCGGTCTCATGATGTCACGGGAGGGCCGTGAAACAGTCTATTTCACCACCGACAGTCAGCACTGCTCACCGAGGCAGATTGAAAATTTTTACCGGGAGGCGGATATTATTTTCCAGGACTGTGAATGCGTCGGTGTTGATATGGAAGAGCGTTGTCTTGACTTTATGTCCGGGGTACACGCGAACTATGCCCAGCTTGCGGCATGGAAATCCGCAAACAGTATTGATGTCGGTTCAGATGTTCGGGGGAAGATGTGGCTTTCACACTACCAGGATTTTGTTTCTGAGAATAAAGACTATCGGGGAAACAGCTGCCCCTGGCAGGAGCGGGCCGCCGAAGATGGCTTCAGGGGGTTTGCGGAAGTTGGCCAGGAGATGATGGTTTAAAAGAACAAATGGCAAGGTACAAGGTGAAAGGAAGAAAAATCCTACGGCCTGGCGCAGGCAGGCCGTAATTGAAAGATTTTGCGTAAATTAACATTGCCCCTTTCAGTTTTTAATTATTTTGATGCAGCAGGCTTTTTCTCTTGCTGTTTTTTTTTAATAATATACTCGCTAAAAGGTGCGAAGTTCAACATGTACTTTAAGTATATTTTAATTTAGAAGGGTATACTCCAGTCAATACTATTAATTTTTTTTAATATACCGCCTGTGGTATTCGTTTATCTTATGTGTACATCAATTCGAAACATAAGGCAGAACCCTGTTATCAGCCGGGCCTTGAGCGCTGGAGTCAGTATAAGACCCTCTGGATTCGCCACTGGTCGGGATTCCAAAAGGTTTACAATCAATATTTTCGGGATCGTCTCGGGCCACTTAATGATGACAAAAAGGAAGAAGTCGAAAAGCTTATCAAATGCGGTAAGTTTCAGCACGGTTTTCAGCGTCATACCTGCCTCTGCTGCGGTACTGTTCTGGTGGTACCATTTACCTGTAAATCTCGACTCTGCCTTTCATGTCATCGGAAGAGGCTTTTTGGCTGGTCATTGAACCTGTCGAGTATTCTTAATACAAACCTGAATCATTTCCATGTTACATTAACAGTGCCCGGAGGTATCAGCAGACTGCTTTTTAAAAGAGGCTATGATACGCATCTAATGATTGGTGAAGCCTCACGGTTTTACAGAGAGTTATTGATGAATTCAATTGGTCTCAAAGGTAAGGAATACAAGCCCGGTATAATTTCCACTCTCCATGCCTGTGGTAACCGTCTCAATTATAACCCCCATGTTC
>CAZPEK010000311.1:0-4516 GCA_964585555.1 uncultured Leptospirales bacterium
CGAGGATAATATTGTTTTGTTTCATTTTATTTCTTTTTTTCTATGACCTCATCGATAACACCATACTTCACTGATTCAACCGAGGACAGATAAAAGTCACGATCAGTATCTTTCTCAATAGTGGCTAACTGAAGGCCCGCATCATGGAGGTCATCCCAAAAGAAGCTGCTGCCCTAACGTATAAAGAACAAATGGGCGAATTTTACGCCACCCTTGAAACAATGCGGGGATTTTATACCTTCTTTGAAGTTATAGTTCTTTTTCTCGCCTCCTTTGTGATTATCAATACCATGATGATGGCCATCTTTGAGCGCCTCAGGGAGATTGGCACCATGAAGGCCATGGGCATGACAGATCGCCAGATATTTTTGAACTTTACCTGCGAAGGAGCTATTATAGGTGCTGCCGGTGGCATCATCGGAGCCATAGTCGGATTCTTTATAATTTCTTATTTCGGGGCCAGGGGAATTGATTTTTCAACACAGCTTGAAAATTTTGAAATGCCCATTGAATATGTCATCCATCCTGTAGCTCAGTTCAAGGATCTTGCTATAGCCGTGGCAATAGCAATTATTGTCCCCGCCTGTGCCGCCATGATACCGGCCCGCTATGCCAGAAAGCTGATGCCCGCCGAAGCGCTGCGAAAATAGACCCCAATGAAGGCAACTGATGGAATCCTCGCCTTCATTGGTATTTTCACGTACAATTCATATTACCAGCTGACTGCACTGCGGCGCTGCTCTTTTCTCCGTTCCATCGAAGCAATCATTACAATATCAGCCTGGAGAATCCTCCTGTCAGGTTGCATTCTTCTTTCAACAAGAGGCTTATGGGCCGTACCGCTGCTGCTCTTTCCCGCTTCACGGTAGAGAATATCAATCTGATCCTGATACAATTCTGCTGCCCTGTTTCTTTTTACCTTTAGCGTGGGCGTTAAAAGCTTATTTTCAATAGTAAACTCCGGGACAATAAGTATTTTTTTAATTGTTTCGAATGAGGCGAGGTACCGGTTCTTCGCCTCTACTTCCTCTTCAATAAGAGCCTTTATTGAATCATTGACAAAAAGGTCTTCAAAGGAATTGTATTTAATGCCTTTCTGAAGGGCTGCCTCCTCGACATTTTCTCTGTCCAGGGTCACCAGCCCGGCAAGAAAATTACGACGATCTCCAATTACACAGAACTGGCTGATATACTTTGAGGTTATCATGAGACCCTCAATAGCAGAAGGGGCGATATTCTTTCCCCCCGAGGTGATGATGAGATCTTTTTTGCGCCCCGTGATTCTCAAGAACCCTTCATCGTCAATTTCGCCCATATCCCCGGTATGGAGCCATCCATCAGGCGAAAGGGTTTCTTCTGTTTCCCGGGGCATTTTGTAATATCCCTTCATCACGTTTCTTCCCCGAACGAGAAGCTCCCCGTCAGGGGCAATTTTCTGCTCAATCCCGGGACCCGGGAGACCAACCCATCCAAAGCGAAAATTATCCCGACGGTTAACATGGCTGAAGGTCATATTCTCTGTCATGCCAATGCCTTCCAGAATGAGAATACCCGCGGCGTGAAAGAACTTTGCAACAGAAGGCTCAAGGGGGGCTGCTCCGCTGTTGCAGAACTCAAGCCTTCCACCCAGAGCCTCTTGAAGTTTTTTAAAAACAAGGATCGAAGCGATGCCGTACTTCAGGCGAAGTAAAACTGACAGGGGAGTATCATCTAACAACTTATTGCTAACCTGATACCCTACCTTGAGGGCCCAGTTAAAAATTTTCAGGGCAAGTCCCCCCTTTGCTTCAGCACCGCTGATAACTTTACTGTATATTTTTTCAAACACCCGGGGAACACTGGCAAAAAAATGGGGGCGTGCATTTTTAATATCCTCAATTACCGTATCCATGCTTCGTGCGAGAGTAAGAGTAAGGCCGTTTAAAATATTAAAATAGACACAGCCCCGGGCATAGATATGCGCCAGGGGCAGAAATAAAAACTGTTCCATGTAATCTTCAGGTTGTGCCGCACGGGTAATTGACTGGGCATTAAATGTCGCATTATCATGGGTAAGCATAGCGCCCTTTGGAACACCGGTAGTTCCGGAGGTATAGACTATCATGGCAATATCATCAGGTGAGACGTTCTTAAGCCTTTCCTCGAGATCGCCCTGAGAAATTGAATGTCCCAGATCAAGAAAATCGCTGTAACTGATCACCCAGGGATCATCATTATATTCTCCCTTCATGAGAATTACCTGTTTAACCCCCGGTATCTTTTCCTTTATAGAAAACAGCTTCTCCAACTGGGCCGTGTCTTCAGCGAAGATAATAACCGATTCAGAATGATTGATTATATACTGGCAATCGGCAGCAAGACTGGTCTGGTATATTCCCACCGTACAGGCTCCAATTGAAACAACAGCCATATCCGTTAAAATCCATGGATAACTGGTATAGCTGATAATATTAACTTTGTCACCCTTCTCTACTCCCAGGGCAATGAGACTTTTTGCCGCTCCTTTTACATCCCGGTAGAACTCTTTCCAGGTTACAGACTCGGTTGTACTATCTTCATTAAACCAGCAAAAGGCTGTCTTTGACGGCCTTTTTTCAACGGTTTCATAAAGCATGGCATGAATATTATCATAATCTCTGAATTCCATACTCCCCTCGCTTTTCTGCTGTAATAGAAACACGATATAAAAGAAAAATAAAATAACGTAAAAACAAGTATATTAAATGTATCAATAGGAGAGGATATTTCAAAAAATTTCGAAAGAGATGCGGTTGGTTCCAAAAGGGCTCCCCCGGCCGATAGATACTTGTTCTCTTCGAATATTTCCTATCGGCCACCCCCGGAGGGGGTTTCTAGGCTTACAAACCCCCTCCGGGGTGGCGAAAACTGCTGCAAGGGTACAATATTGCCAGGCCTCTTGAGCCGGGGGCTCGTGGAGCTGAGATTATTTGTGCATTCTTAAAACGGGGGCCCCCTTTGAGGACACCCGCCTTCAGAAGCTGTTTAAATCGTATATCACGCCGAATTTCTTCCCGCGTTGATAATCCCGTAAGAAGACCTGATTATCATGCGGGTATATTTTTCTATAAGCTCTGCATTTTTTTTCTCATTTCCCTTAAGCTTGAAAAGACGACAGAGGGCATACTGCTGGATAACACAGAGAGGCAGTACAATCCTTTCCCGGAGTTCAACAGAAAGACGGTCCTTTGGATTCCCCGCCATCAGATGGCGTGCTCCTGAGATTTTAAGCAATGTGTCGGTGGTTGTATTAAATTCATCATGAAGCATATTCCAGAGATCGCTGTACTCATCATCCTGTTTTATGTAACGGGTGACATTAAAATTTGTTTTTTTCAAAACCATCATGCTGTTTTCAACCAGGGTTCTAAAAAAAAGCGAACGCCGATAAAGACCCTCAATAGCTCCATCACTATCTTCAGCCAGGGTTTTCGTTAAGGCATATCCCAGGCCATAAAACCCGGGAATATTCTGCTTATTCAATGTCCAGGATGCGACAAAGGGAATAGCGCGAAGGTCCTTGAGTTGAAACTTATCCTGTCCTTTTCTTTTATCAGGGCGGCTTCCAATATTTGCCTGACCATAATAGGGCATTGCTGTCCGTTCAACCATGTAATCGGTAAACTTTTCATGATCCCGAAGCTTTGTATAGGCATCATGGCGCCGTGAAAGTTTTTCCATCAGCACCCGGTCTTCGGGAATGAAGTCTTTGTTGTACTGTTCGTAGAGACTATTCTTGATTCCGGCACTTACCAGCTGCTCCATGTTATACTGTGCAGACATGGCAGTTCCGAAGTTAGAGCTGATAGTCTGTCCCTGTACCGTCAGGTGAACCCGCCGGTTTTCAATGCTCCTGCCGTGGGAGGCATAAAAATTGTGGGTCTTCCCGCCGCCCCGGGCAGCCGGCCCCCCCCTTCCGTCAAAAAAGATTACTTCCATATCGTATTCACGGGCAGCCGCGGTGAGAGATTCCTTTGCCCGGTAGATAGACCAGTTAGCCGTAAAGTATCCCCCATCTTTGGTCCCATCTGAGAAACCAAGCATGATGGTCTGCTTCTTCTTCCTTTCCTTAACGTGTTTAAAATAACGACGGTTCCGATACAACTGTGTCATTGCCAGGGCAGAGTTATCAAGGTCAGAAACGGTTTCAAAAAGAGGAACGATGTCCACCGTCAGTTCATCTAGATCCCACCCTGCGTATTGAAAAAGCGCCAGGAGTTCGATGACATCCGTTTCACCTGAACAGTTGCTGATAATATAACGGTTGCATCCCTCTTCACCGTTAAACTTCTGGATAGTTTTAATTATTTTCATGCACCGAAGGGTTTCCACAGCAATATCAGAAGTAGCATTGAAATTTTTCGTATCACCATCAAGAAGAAAAGAGGTTTTTTCAGAAACATGAAGAGAAACATATTCTTCGTAACGTCCCTGGCTCTCAAGAATTTCGCGCAAAACAGCATGGTGGGTATCCCGGTCCTGGCGAATGTCCAGGGTC
>CAZPEK010000311.1:4599-4842 GCA_964585555.1 uncultured Leptospirales bacterium
AACTTCCTGCTGATAAATACTACTATACTTTTCCTGAAGGATATCCTGGATATCTACAAGCATGGAGAGTACTTCATCTTTAGGAAGAACTGGAATCCCCTCTGAATGAATCCCCTCTTGAAAAGCTAATTCAATTTTCTTCAGCATAGTAAATACCGGTCTGAAGGTAAGTTTACGGCGTAAAAGTTTTACTTCGTCATAATACTTTTGTAGTATCGATGACCTGAGGCGATTGGCAACCTT
>CAZPEK010000312.1:0-4828 GCA_964585555.1 uncultured Leptospirales bacterium
TCTGTTCAATAATGGAGATGCCCGGACTGATATGGCCAAGGAGAGAATATTTCGGCCGTCATCGCCTCTCTCTGCTGGTACACGGCGGTGCAGGGGAAATGCCTCCCGCTTTTGAAACACGGATTGGCGGTATGGCGGGGTACAAGACACTTCCTTCAAATGAAATATCGGCTGATTATTATATCAGCGGTACACTGACCTGGGAATGTCCCTTTTATCACAGCTCATTTCTGACGGTCACTGCCGCCGCCTCATGGGAACAGGGGGCCTTCAAGAAAGATGATTACGGGATGCAGAATGCCTTCGGCCCCGGGGCGGGTTTCAGGGTATATTTAAAGAAAATTGCTATTCCGGCAGTGGGCCTCGATCTTGTCTATAATATTGAGGCCCGGGAGCTTCTTTTTGCCGGTTCGGTGGGAGCGGCGCTGTAAAGGCAATGGTTGTATTGATCTTTTGACGCTTCGTTGTTTACCAGTACAGTAGAAAATCTTAGCTTTAAGTTTTAGCTTTGAGTACTTACATTACTTCTCGTTTCTTTAAACAATTACCTGTTGTTGTGTTTTTCAAACAATTCAACAGGCCTCATTCCCTGCCGGAATTTCCACTGTTTCTCCCTGTTTGCAATACTGTGGTTCTTTACCCTGGTAAAAGTTTTTGAGCCCCTATATTTTTCCTTTACCAGCTTTTTGTCAAGGTTTGTACATTCTCTCTGCAGGATAGATATAATGAGCTCATTATTAACAATATCCCATATTCCAAATTTGCTTACGTATTCGGGAGAAAGCCTGCCTTTTTGTTCTACTAATTTAAATGTACCATCGCCATATAAATACAGGTTCTGTTCATGGTAACGCCGGTCATTCCTTGAAGGCCTTCCATCAGGATCAGTATGGTGATGGAAACCATAAACAGCAATTACATCTTGTTTGTTTTGCATTGTATTCCCATGTATAAGGCAGCAATGTAGCAGTGCCAGAATTAATAATGCTCGTTTCATTGTTATTCTTTTGCTCTATCTTTTCTCTTTCATTAATTGCTTGAATTTTTAAAAGCCTTGCATGGCCAGAACTTTTTGTCAATATCTGAGACCTACGGCTTAGAAGAGTGGATCTCTATTTTTAACTTATCTTCTGTAATAGATTGAAAAAAATCAGATGACCAGATATTAAGCATTTCCGGTTCAAGAATAAAGGGACGCACATCCGAGGCGGCCTGTTTAAAATCAACTTCCTTAAATTTTTTATTAAGCAATTCATGTAAATATTCTTTTGTCAAAATTTCCTTTCCTGAAAGATGGCCTGTCTGTTTCATTCTTTCCTGAAGGTGGGGAAGGTTTAAGTTTATTCCATTTGAAAGATACCATACATAGTCGAAGAAGTCCCTTCCCTTTATCCTGTTTTTCCATTTACGACAGAGTATGGCATGGACTTTGCCGGCAAAAAGACTCTCAGGGGCAAAAAGTCGGACAGAAAATGGTATTGGATTCAGGTGATACTTTACTTCATACGTCGCGCCTGGGGGAGGATCTGTATCGACTTCAAGTTTTATTTTAAACAACTCTCCAGGATGAACGATTGATTCAGGAAGATTGTTCGCCTGTATCTCCACAAGATGAGTTATTGTATTCCCCTTAATAAAGGCTGACTCGACAGCGGTTTTTTTCTTTTTTTCTTTTTTGGCCACATCAACAGTGAAACCGTAGGATTTTAATTCATCTTCAATAAATTTCAGTTGTTTTGAAATATCATATGAATCATCAGGCGAGAGAAGAGAGAAATCAAGATCTTCAGAAAACCGCTGCAGGCCATAAAAGATTCGCAGAGCTGTGCCGCCGTAAAAAGCCGCCTTTTCAAAAAAGTTGCCTCTGAATAATCCCAGCAGGGTAATCTCCTGAATTACTTCTTTCAAGGCATTTTTATAATCCTCGATCGATACGCAATTATACTTCTCGATCATGTCAAGTACAGCATTATGCATCGGTATTCTTCTTTTCTAAAAAAGCCTTAAAGAGGGTTATAATCTTTTTTCTGTACAGGGGTTCAAGAAAAGAAATATCTTCCCTTGACAGAGAGTCAATGCTTGCAGCATCAATTCTCAGATCATTCTCTAAAAAAGAGTTCAATTCACTTTGAGTTTCTATGCCGGTAATTTTAGACAGAGTGTCACAGAGAGCCTTTTCTTTTGTGGCAATCAGAAAAGGGCTGCCATGTTCGGTAATCTGCATGATCCCCACCGGGTATGTCCGTGGATTTACATACCGGTAAATATAGGTTCCGACTTGAGTATGAAAAGTTTTATCTTTATTTTTATTGTATACCGCGGATGTTATATTCACGACCCTTTCAGGTATTATTCCATGAAAAGCAAGGGCAGATTCGAAGGAAATATATGACGGTCCGTATATTTTATTTGCCAGCGTTTTTAATGAATAACCTTTTCGATCTCCCGGTATATAGAGGCCTCGTTTTATTTTGATCAGCTCCCCCGACTGGATCATGGTTGTCAGCTTTGACTTCGGGGAAGCATATTCCTTTAACTGGTCAGAAATATAGAGAGTATCAAGGTATGTGATGTCTTTGGCTATCATGGTTTCTCCGGTAAATACGAATTTATCGTACTTGCCGGAGAAAGTCAAGGCAATTATTAAAAAAGGAAGAAGGTACAAATATAAAGGATCAAGTTTTTCTTTCTGGTTTAAAAATACTAGTTCCTTGAACCTTTCACCGTGTACCTTTCAAATCAATTCCTGGCAATTTATATTATTAGTATTTCTGGAACGTTGCGTGAAATTGCCGTAAGTTTAAAAAAATACCCGGTACGAAATTGAGGGGGGGCTGGAATTCGGAATGACTCATTAATACAAAAAGAGGTACCCTTTAGAAGGATACCCCTTTTGTTGTCCGACAAAGCACGCCAGTCAGGACTCGAACCTGAGACCTACGGCTTAGAAGGCCGTTGCTCTATCCAGCTGAGCTACTGGCGCAAATGTCGGGGCGAGAGGATTCGAACCTCCGACCCTCTGGTCCCAAACCAGATGCGCTACCGGGCTGCGCTACGCCCCGAATTAGAAATCCTCGACAACGTATATTTACATACCCTGTGTGTCAATATTTTTTATGATTTGAGGATTTTTAAGTGGCATTTCGAATTTCTTCGGTAAGACCGATAAACTCACCGTTACCGGAGAATATATGGAAACTGGAAACATCATGTACCTGGAAACCCTTTATATTCTTGACCTCTTCGAGGAATATGCATCCATAAAAGCTCTTGCTTTAACTTCCCCCCTGTACTATTTTGATAAGTAGAGGAAGTCAAAAGCCCAATGGGGCATGAACACCTCGCCCAAAAGAGAAAACTATGAAGTGGGTTTATGATACTGACACAAAGAAACCGATAAAGTCATGGTGCAGTGAGGTTGAGCATGACGCCATGGAACAGGCAAAAAACCTGGCCAATCATTCGCAGGTGTTTCGCCATGTTGCCCTGATGCCTGACTGTCACGTGGGATACGGCATGCCCATCGGCGGGGTCATTGCCTCGGAACATGCCGTGATTCCCAATGCGGTGGGCGTCGATATCGGCTGCGGCATGGGGGCAGTTGAGACTGATCTCCCGGGTGAAAAGATCAGCGGCAAAAAAACAATTCGCGCTGTGCTTGATGAAATAAAAAAACAGGTTCCCGCGGGTGAGGGCAATGCCCACAGGATGCCTGTTGCCTGGCAGGGCTTTGAGCGCTACCGTGACAGCCTCACGGGCCCCCTGCCGGCATGGTACAGCGAACGGGGCCATGATCTTGACCGGCGAAACCTCGGAACCCTGGGGGGCGGGAATCACTTCATTGAACTCCAGCGGTCTGACGCCGGGATGCTCTGGCTGATGCTCCATTCGGGATCCCGCAACCTGGGGCACCGGATTGCGAGTCACTACCATAAGCGTGCCCAGTCTTTAAATGACAAACATAAAGTTGATCTTTCTGCCCGGGAGCTTGCATTCCTTGCCGTAGATGGAGAATGAAGTGACTACATCCGGGATATGAACTTTGCCCTTGCATACGCGGCGGAAAACCGGCGCATCATGATGGAAGCCTTTAAGCATGCTGTTTGTGCTGTTCTCGGTTCTGTAAACTTTGTCCGTGAAGTCAACATCCACCACAATTACGCGGGAGAAGAAAAGCATTTCGGCCGGAATGTCTGGGTTCACCGCAAGGGGGCCACGTCTGCCCGGGAGGGGGAAATCGGCATCATACCGGGCAGCATGGGGACCTCTTCATACATAGTGGAAGGCCTGGGCAACCCGGAGTCCTTTATGTCATGCTCTCACGGGGCGGGAAGGGTCCTCGGAAGAAAAGAAGCCTGCCGGCGTCTTACCGTGGAAAAATGCGACAGGGCCATGGAAGGAATCGTCTTTGACCGCTGGCGGCCCTATGGGGGAAGAAAAAAGAAAAAAAGCGAGAAGCTTCTCGATCTGAGTGAATCGCCCCTGGCCTATAAGAATATTGACGCGGTTATCGAAGCAGAACTCGATCTCATTACACCCCTGGTAAAACTATCACCCCTGGGAGTCATGAAGGGGTAATGAAACCCCGGTCTGCCGGTCTTTTTGCTTGACCGTGTATTTTAGTGTGATATTAATAATCCGTAAAAATCCCTCCCCGGGCTTTTTTAAATTTAATATGTGGAGTGTGCAGGTGAACGAAACAAATGATTCGACTGAAATAATAGAGGTGCCCCAGGAGACAGATATCAAAAACCCTGAGATTCTGGCTATTCAAAAAGAAATTGAAGAGATCCGTAATCCTAAAAAAAATTTAATTAATAACCTGATT
>CAZPEK010000313.1:0-4818 GCA_964585555.1 uncultured Leptospirales bacterium
TTTTTTTTCTCGGGCCCCTCCCCCGACCCCCGTTTTTTTTATATAAAAAATTTCCTTATTTTAGTTTTTTTTTGGGGGGGGGGGGGGGGGGGAGCCTCTTTTGACTCTCCGCTGCTTTTTTCCCTGCCGGGCGCGGTGTTTTTTAACAACTTCAATCATATTCTTGACAAAAGGACGCGAATTTACAATTAATGTCCTTTGCAAAAAGGAGAGGCATCATGATAGATCCGAAGATAATCCGTGAAGACATTGAAGGTATCCGTGACCTGCTGCAGCGCCGGCATATGGAAAAGGCGGTTGATATCGATCAGCTTAAAAATGTCGATGAAGAGCGCCGTGAGCTCACTACGAAGACCGATGAACTGCGGGAGAAGCGAAACCGTATCTCAAAGCAGATTGGCCAGCTGAAGGCAAAGGGCGAAGATGCCGGTGAAGTGATGAAGGAAGTTTCCGGTATCGGTGATGAGATCAAGGCCCTTGATGATAAACTGAACATTCTTAACGAAAGCTACAAAGACATGCACCTCTCTATTCCCAATATCCTCGATGAAAGTGTCCCCACTGGCGCCAGTGAGGATGACAATGAACTGGTTTATGAGTGGGGCGAAAAGCCTGCCTTTGATTTTGAACCAAGGCCCCATTATGACATCGGAACTGAAGCGAATATTCTTGACTTTGAGCGGGGCGTCAAACTCGCCGGAGCCCGTTTTTATGTCTACCGTGGCCTGGCAGCGCAGCTTGAACGTGCCATTATTAACTTTATGCTTGATCTTCATACCACTGAACACGGCTACACTGAAATATTCGGCCCCTTTATCGTAAATGATGAAAGTATGATCGGTACTGGTCAGTATCCGAAGTTTCAGGATGAATATTACCGGATGGAGCGGGACGGCCTCTCCCTGATACCGACAGCTGAAGTACCCCTGACAAACCTCTACCGGGATGAAATTATTGAAGGCTCTGATCTTCCCATACATGTGACAATGCAGTCTTCATGCTTTCGCCGTGAAGCCGGCGCGGCGGGAAAGGATACCCGGGGACTTGTGCGGGTTCACCAGTTTCAGAAGGTTGAGCTTGTCAAGTTCGTCGATCCTGAAACCAGCTTTGACGAACTGGAAAAATTGACCGCCAATGCTGAAGAGGTTCTCAAACGCCTTAATCTTCATTACCGCAAGGTGCTTCTCTGCAGCGGTGATACCTCTGCTTCTTCTTCGAAAACCTATGACCTGGAAGTCTGGATGCCCGGTCTCAACCGGTATCTTGAAATATCTTCATGTTCAAACTTTTTAGACTACCAGGCCCGGCGCGCCCAGATCCGCTTTAGAAAAGAGAAGGGCGGCAAGACTGCCTTTCTGCATACCCTGAACGGTTCAGGCCTCGCGGCGGGACGAACCATGGCGGCCATCATGGAAAACTACCAGAAGAGCGACGGCACCATCGCCATACCTGAAGCCCTCGAACCGTACATGAACCGAAAGGCCTAGGCTTATGGCCTTTACTGCCGCGGATATTCCCGAACTTGACTGGGAACTCTTGCGGCAGTTTTGTGCCGCCGCCCTTGGGGCCCGGCGGCCTGTTCAGATTATCGGGGGGGGAAGTTATCTCTCTACCAATCCGGCGTGCCTTCCTCTTTTTGACGATATGGTAACACTCTCCCAGGAAGCGGGCCTGGGAACCTTCGATGTCAAAGGGGGGGATATTTTCTTCGAGCCCCGGGACGTAGAGAGTTATAATGTAAAAATTAATGGGGGGAAGTTTTCTTCCTTCGTGGAGATGGTTCTTTTCCTTGTTCCCTGGTGCTTCACCCGGGATTTTCGAACTGTCATTACATGCGAGGGTGTAAGTCATTCGCCCCTTTCGCCTCCTCCTTCCTTTCTCCGTGAAAGCCTTTTTAATTTCCTCGAAACCATGGGTTTATATGCAGGTATACAGCTTCAGCGTTTCGGTTTTTACGGCTCCGGCGGAGGAAGTGCCGTGGCGCGAATTTATCCCGCCGAGGCGCGCCCTGTGAAAACGCTGTTACCTGAGGTGAAACCCCGTATCATCGGCGCGAGAATATTTTTTGCCCGCATCAGTCCTGAACTGGCGAAGCGGCAGAAGCAAAGGGTGACGGAGCTGCTCAAGCTTGATGACCGGGATGTGGCTATTATTGATATCAGGGAAGCTGATGGCATGGGCAACAGCATCCAGGTGAGTATCGCCGCGGGAGAAAGAATGCTTCAGGTTTCAGGGGATATGCCCATCTATAATTATGCCGGTGATCTTGTTGTTGACGAAGATGATTTTAACCGGATTATTGAAAAAGTCTGTAGTGAAGCCCTTAAAACAGTAAAAGATGGCAGCCTGACCGATGAACTGGCGCGGGAACTTTTTCCCTTTGTGGTGCTTTCTGGAAATGAAGATTTACCGGGGAACATTTTATTACCTTCGGGGCAAAGGGACGAAAAAGCTTTAAAGGTTTTTAAATCTCTTCAACATCATTAAGGATATTATTGAGGGCACGGCTTTTTTCCTTTGCCGCCAGGTGGTCTTCGCTGGGGATAAAATCGAATATTTTTCCCGCGTTATGACTTATGAATATTCTTTTCAGTGAATCCGAGGCGGCCATGATAAACATTGTGACAGGAAGATTCTTGTTCATGCTTATCAGCATGCCAAGGGCTGTGGCACTGATGTAGGTGACTTCTTTCAAGTTAAGGATTATTGCCGACCCTTCCGGGACAGCCCGTTTGATAATATTATCAAGGCGTATCATCTGGTCACGTTCGAGCTCCCCTTTCATGTCAAATATTTCGTAGCCGAAACTTTTTCTTGTGTTCAGCTGAAATGGTTCAGTCATATCAATTAGCCGCCTTTTCTGTTTCTGTCTTTATGGTTATCTCTTTATAACTTCCGGTGCCATTGATAATATGATACAGGGCTGCTGTTCTTTTTTCAAGACCCTTTAAAGTTTTTTTCAGGGGGTTGTTTTTTCCCGCTAAACCGGGGGATTGTTTAAGGGCTGCTTTAAAGTCGTCGATTGTCCAGGTCTGAATGGTCCGTTTCCAGGTTCGTCGATCCCTGGTGTTCCAGGTAAGTATCGGGGTGACTTCAAACTCGGGTATGATACGCATGTTATCTTTTCTAAGAAGACAGGATACAAGTATTGAATCCCTGGTGCTGGTTGCAAGTCCCCGTGCCGGGAGGGAATGGGTGCTGCTCTGGTTTGAAATAAAATTTCCCAGGCTGTAGAAAATATAAGCGCTTCGGCCGTCTTTACAGGCTACTTTTTCAACAGGCTGAATGATGTGGGGATGATGGCCGATGATAAGATCGACACCCTTTTCAACGTATGCCTTCATCAGGGCGGTATCTTTTTTCTGCGGTTTTAAGGCATACTCCACGCCGGTATGAACCGTTAAGATCAGATAGTCGCAGCGTTTTTTTATCTCTTCGATATCCTTAAGAACTTTCTTTTTATGATAGAACCAGTTTATATAAAAAGACCTGCTTCGTGGTATGGGGTAATTTGATACTCCCGTATACGCCAGGAAGCCGATGCGGATTCCCTGCTTTTCTATAACAAGGCCGCTGCGGGCACGGGCTTCATCCCTGTGTACCCCGATAAACTGAAGGCCCGCCTTTTCAACATGGTTGATTGTCGTGGCGACTCCCCGGGGGCCCTGATCAAGCATATGGTTGTTGGCAAGGGTTACCATTGTAAATCCCGTATCTTTCAGAGACTGAAGTATCTGGGGAGGGCAGTTAAATATTCTCGGCTTGCTGGTATAGGGAGGGGCAATAGGAAACTCGAGATTGCCCATGAGAATATCTGATTTTTGCAGGCGGTTTTTCAGAGGTTCAAAGAGAGAATCAAAACCATTATTATTCAGGCTGGTTTTTAATATTTTATCTTTCTTGTTGTTTTGTGCAGCCGCTGTTTTAACGGGAATGTGCATGATGATATCTCCGGTAAAGGATATCCGTACCGGTGTTTCCCCTTTGCAGGCTGGGGGGATGGTAAAAATGAGCAGTGCGGCTGCTAATGCTGTAAAGGGGTGAGCTGGTTTCATTGCCTGTGCCTCTATATATACTGCAGGATATTTTCTTTTTTGTCAACCAGGGACATTTTTCCTTATTGGGGGGATTCTATGCAAGGAAAAAATAACCGGAATAGTCTTCCGGATATTTGTGTACTCCTCTGCCTGTTTGTGAACAATACGGGACAATTGACAGTTTTTATTCCTTGAGCCAGCTGATCCATTCCCAGCTTTTGACCCATTCGTTCCATTCTGTTTGAGTGAGCATGTGATACTCCTTGATAGTATGTTACGTTGTATTTCTAGAAAGGGTTTTTTATTATAATTGAACCGTATGTGTTGTAAGCATATTTTCTGTGACAGGCATTGGTTTAATAGGTGTAATAATATTTATGGGGTTTTCTTTTAAAAATTACGATATTATCAGCCACAAGTTTTTTGGTCATTTTGATAAAGAATTCTTTATATATTCTATCCAGATTATCGAAGGAATTTCCTCCATTGTATCCTGTTGCTATCCCTGCGGTTTTTTTATTTTCCGGGTCAATGATTTCAAGTTTCATGTTGAAATACGGTTTTTCTGATGTAGTCCCATCAACAATTCTTTTAGAATACCCGGATTTTATTACTGTTACTTTTAATATGGCTGAAATATTTTTTTTCTTTAGTATTGCAATTTTATCATTTTCTGAATAGGTTCTCGTGGGCATAAATAATGTATGGTTCTGGATAGAAGAAATGCCAAACTCCGAAAATAGGTTATGGAGCATTTTTTCCTTCTTTTTCTGAAAGGAGA
>CAZPEK010000314.1:0-4789 GCA_964585555.1 uncultured Leptospirales bacterium
ATCGCTGAGAGGCTTATTCAGATGCAAGACCACAATCGACTGTCCAACCTGAATTCAGAATATCGGTACAAGAAGGAGTAACACGGGAACGTGCTGGAGTGGAGCAAACCACGAAATCAGCCTGACACTGCTCTGCACAGGAAAGGCCGCCTTCATCATCGCAGCCCATAACACTAAAAGAAAGGGTACACACAACAGCAAGAAAAAGCATTACCAGTTTTTTCATAAAATTCTCCCCGTTTATAGTTTGTTCCTACAGTACACAAAGAGCTGTTTTTCGACAAGCAATAAACACTATGTTATAGCAAAAATACTATTCAAAATTAATCCCCTCCGGGAGCGCGGAGGACGACCAACCCCCGGCCGATGGATACCTCGAGCCGGGGGCAGGGCATCATGGTGGCGGGAAAAAGTTCCCTGAATCCAATAAAGCAAGGGACTTCCTTTCGGAAGTCCCTTTTGTAGTTTCAAATGTAAATATACTTTTATCAGTCAGTAGGAAAGTTCTCTCTAAAGAACCGCACCTTCTTCTCTTTTTCGATTTCTTTCTTGTTAAGGGTTCCCTTTTCAAGGGCGATATCAAGAATCTTGATAGACTCGTCGCCCTCATCTTCAGGCGCGGGAGCTGCTTCTTTCACCACTGTAGGTTTAGGCTTCTTCTTTTCTTCCTTTCTCTGAAGCTCGTCAAAACGGGAATCGATCATGTCCTGGGTCAGCATTCCCATTTCACCGCCGGCGGAGCGTTTTTTGCCAGCCTTTTTTGCCGCCTTTTTCTTCGCCTTCGGGGCGGCCTTTTTCACTGCCGGGCCTCTTTCTTCCGGTTTCCCCTCAATCGCTTCTACAAGAGACTCCGGTGGATCGGCAATTTGAAGTTCAAACATCTTAATCCGCTCTCCAAGGAGAATATTTATCTGCTTCTCAATAGACATATAAATAGGCGTTGAAAAAGACTTGTTGCGGGAAATCGACTTTTCAAGCTTTTTCAAATCTTTGATATCTTCATCAATTATTTCAATTCTTTTCAGAACATGAACTACTTTCATAAAAACCTCTATGTGAGTGAAATACCCGCCTGCAGGCGGCCCCAACAACCTTATATTATTGCATATGACATGACTCAATTAAAGTCAATTAATTTTTATTATGATTTACCTGTTTCATCAAAATGCAGAGTATATTAATTTTCCCCGATTCTACCGAAATCATGACATTTTCAAACAGGGGAAAGGGAAGAGGAAGTTTACAGGTGCTTGATAAGGTTAATTTTGCCGATTTCCCCGGAAACAACAATAGAATCATTGTAGGAAAATTCATATTCCGGTTTCGGGATAGCCTTAATACGGGAACCCTTATCAGAATTACTCCTGATAAGAAGAATATCGACACCGTAGCGGGCCCGGATATCCAGCTCTTTAATTGACTTACCGATAAAAATTTTCGGCACCGGAACTTCACACATGCTGTATCCTTCCATAAAGTGGACATCGGTGTCGATGTTTTTCATGGTAATCCGGCTGGCAAAGGCGGTGGTAATATCCCGGCGCTCCACCTCTTCATTATAGGCGTCAATAATATCTTTACGCCAAACCATGCCGATGACCCGGTTCTTTTCATGGCTGTCAACAACCGGAAGTCCCTGGAGATTCAAACGGCTCATGGTGTCGAGTACTGACTGGCAGTCATCCGAAGTGACAACCGGTTCAATGTCCTTATTTGCTATATCATCGGCAATAAGAAGATTCTGAAAGATGTCCTTTTCATAGAGATGTTCCTTTACATCATAAATAGTAATCATCCCGAGATAATGTGCCTGCTTATCAACAACAGGAAAATAGGGATCTTTCCCTGCTATAACACTGTTAGCCACCTCATCAAAGGTAGAAAACTGGCTGAGGGTTTCAACTTTGCCGACGAAAACTTCCTTAACAAAAATTGACTTCATCACATTTGTTTCGGCCCCGTCTTTGATCTGAATGCCCCGCTGAACCAGTTTTAATGTATAGATAGACTCCCGCGAAAATTTGGTGGCAATAATCGTGCTTACAATACAGGTAATCATCAGAGGAAGTATGATATGGTAGTCATTGGTCAGCTCAAAGACAATAATAATAGCGGTAATCGGGGCATAGGTTGTCGCGGCAACCAGGCCGCCCATGGCAACCAGGGCATAGGCTCCCGGGGTAGACGTGATTCCCGGGAAAAGCCAGTGGACAAAACTTCCGAAAAATACCCCGGTCATTGCCCCCAGGAAAAGAGACGGCGCAAAGATTCCCCCGGAGCCCCCGGAGCCGAGGGTCAGTGATGTTGCGATTATTTTTGCAAAAATCAGCACAAGAGCAAGATCCCAGACCGTCTTTCCATGAAGGGCATCATTTATCGACTCGTAACCCACACCCATGATCTCAGGATAAAGAAGAGCAATACCCCCGATTAAAAGACCACCGATAACCGGTTTAGCATAATCAGGAATTTTAAGACGATCATCAAAGAAATCTTCAGAGTAATACAGAACCCGTATAAATATATGGCCTACAACCGCGGCAAGTGCCGCAAGGATAAAATAAAAGATAAGTTCATAGGGGCTGGTAAGCTGGTATTCGGGAACCTGGAAAGCGGCAAAATTACCCTCAAAGTGATGAGAAATTACCGTTGCCATAACAGATGAAATAACAATAGGTGAAAACTGAGCAAAGGCAAAATCTCCAAGTATTATTTCCACGGCAAAAAGAGCCCCGGCAATGGGAGCATTAAAGGCGGCGGCAATACCCGCGGCTGCGCCGCACCCCACAAAGGTCTTCATACGTACCGAATTTACCTTGAAAAACTGTCCGATACTGCTGCCGATACTCGAACCGATCTGCACAATAGGACCTTCACGCCCCACAGACCCGCCGGTACCGATGGTTATGGCCGAGGCAATAGCCTTCACTACGGCAACCCTTGGACGGATCACCCCCCCCTTGAGAAGAATTGACTGCATGACCTCGGGTACCCCGTGGCCCTTCGCCTCCCTGGCAAGAAAATAGATCAATGGCCCCACAATAAGCCCTCCAAGGGCCGGGACCAGAACCTTTATATACCATGGAGCCGCTATGACATTAGCCAGGAAGGTGCCGCTGCCGCTGTAAGAAAATTTCGATATTTCCTTAATCATCACACGGATAAGAAGGGCACCAAAACCGGCAAAGGCTCCAATGATCAGGGCAACCACGACCATAAAGGTATGCTCAGTCATTTTCGCCCATTCAAGAAGCGAGAGAATTTTCTTAGAAAACAGCTGCTTCATGGTTTTTAGAATGAATGTCTCCAGGGGTATTTTTTTTAAAGATTTCCGTACTGCCCGGGGCACTCTCAGAGATTTTTAAAAAAATATATACAGGTGCCGTACTATATAGCGGTGTTGTAATGTCAATGAAAAATTAATCATTGACATATACAATCATGGGCTGAAAAAAGGTACATTATACTTATAAATAACCTTATCACGAGGTAGTAACATGTCCCCTGGTGTAACATACACAGATGCGAAGTACATTAAAGAACTTACAGCTGATAATAAATTCAATGCCATTGAAGAACTTGCCCGGGTATTCGAAGATTCTGATGTCTGCGGTGATGTAGAGACCCTGATAAAGGCATTAAAAGAACGGGAAGAAATCCTCAGTACAGGAATCGGTCTCGGTATAGCTATTCCCCACGCAAAAATAAATTCAGTCAAAGAAATGGCCTTTGCCATTGGCGTTTCAAAAAAGGGTATCGATTTTGACTCCCTTGACGGCAATCCGGCACATCTCATCATACTGGTTGCAGCAGGGGAACGGCAGCATAAGGATTACCTCAAGCTTCTCTCCAACATAATGGCAATCTTAAAAAATGAAAATACTAAAAACAGTATCATAGAATACAGTTCACCGGAAGAGATCATCACTCTTCTCGAACAGGAAAGCAAGTAATCTATTTCAAATCCCCTGGTCCGGCGGCTGCCTGACCAGGATACCGATTACACATCGGTAAAAATCATCATCGAGGTTTACCACCATGCAGGAACGTGAATATAACTTTAATAGTATAGAAAAAAAATGGCAGAAATACTGGAAGGATAAAGAAATCTTCAAAAATATCCGCGATGAATCCCGGGAAAAGTTTTATGTTCTTGAGATGTTTCCTTACCCTTCCGGCCGCCTTCACATGGGGCATGTGCGAAACTATACTATTGGTGATATCATGGCCCGTTTCTGGCGCATGAGGGGAAAAAATGTTTTCCATCCCATGGGATGGGATTCCTTTGGCCTTCCTGCTGAAAACGCGGCAATTAAAAACAATATTCCCCCCAGTAAATGGACCGGGGAAAACATAGAATACATGAAGGTTCAGCTCGACAGAATGGGTTTCTCCTACGACTGGGACCGTGAAATAGCCTCTTATCAGCCGAACTACTACCAGTGGAACCAGTGGCTCTTCCTTAAAATGAAAGAAAAGGGCCTGGTCTACAAGAAAAAGTCCTCGGTTAACTGGTGTCCCGACTGCGCCACCGTCCTTGCCAATGAGCAGGCGGAAAATGGTATCTGCTGGCGCTGCGATTCTGAAGTTGTCCAGAAGGCCCTTGAACAGTGGTTCTTCAAAATTACCGATTATGCCGATGATCTGCTGGCGGGGCATGATGACATCAAAGAGGGATGGCCCGAGCGCGTCATCACCATGCAGAAAAACTGGATCGGCCGTTCCACAGGCCTGGAAATAAACTTCAAACTCACAACAGGCGAAGACTTCCCTATCTACACTACCCGCC
>CAZPEK010000315.1:0-4786 GCA_964585555.1 uncultured Leptospirales bacterium
GGATGCAAGAAGAAAATGTGGAAAATTTAACTGATGGGATTGTGTATATTCAAAAACACGGCCCGCACAGCCGCGCTTAAGGCAGGCATTCCTGTTGAAGTACCGGCAACCACTATTCAGCGTCAATGCGCCTCAGGCATGCAGGCAGCTATTTTCGGGTCACAGCAGATTAAAACCGGGGATTCTGACTACGTACTGGTGGGAGGCACCGAATCAATGAGCAACGCCCCCTATGTACTGAAGAAAGCCCGCTGGGGAGCCCGTCTTCAGCATGGCGAAATGACTGACTCAATGTGGGAACTCCTCCATTCAGGAAGCGGACTTCTGGGAGACCCCTTTATCATGGGACAGACTGCTGAGAATCTTGCACAAAAATATAATATATCACGGGAAGAGCAGGACCAGGTAGCCTTTGAAAGCCACAGCAAGGCAGCCGCAGCAACTTCTTCCGGGCGATTTAAAGATGAAATCGTACCGGTTGAAATACCCCAACGAAAGGGAGATCCGAAGATTTTTGATACTGATGAGCATTTTCGTGCAGATCTCGATATGGCGGGTCTTGCAAAGCTGCGCCCCGCATTTGCAAAAGACGGAAGCGTAACAGCGGGCAACGCATCGGGCCTTAATGACGGCGCCGCGGCAATGGTCATTACCTCTCTTGAAAATGCTGAAAAGGCAGGACAGAAGCCGATAGCCAGACTTGTCGCCAATGCAATTGCCGGTGTGGCGCCTGAGCTGATGGGATATGGCCCGGTTCCGGCAATTGAAAAGCTTTTAAAGAAAACCGGCCTGTCTCTTGATGATATTGATCTCTTTGAAATCAATGAAGCCTTTGCCGCCCAGTATCTTTCCTGTGAAAAGGGTCTTGGCCTTGACAGAAGCAAGGTGAATGTCAATGGTTCAGGAATCGCCCTGGGGCACCCCGTGGGATGTACCGGTGCACGGATAATGGTTTCATTGATTTATGAAATGAAAAAGCGGGGCAGTAAGCTCGGCATTGCCTCACTTTGTGTGGGCGGCGGCATGGGCGCTGCTGTTCTTATTGAGAATATGTAACTTTCTGCATAGAGCCTTTATTAAAATGAAAAGAGCCCCAGCCGGGGCTCTTTTCATTTTTTGTCTTTATATTTTCCGATACCCTTGATTTCAGGAATATCTTTTTTCCTGTTCTCTCCCGGAGAACAATCCTGATTCATTCAGGTGGGGACTCCCATTTTTGGAAGAATCCAACGGTTCAAGATAAACCAGACGGCAAGAAAGACTATTATCTCAATACTATCCATTTTTCCTCAGTATTCATTATTTAAGTTTAATCTAAAATAATGAATTACTGGTCTCATGTCAAGGCATTTAGATGTAAATGGGCCGGTTAAACTGAAAAACCTGAAAGTGCAGTGTGTTTTTCAGCGGTAATAAACTTCCCCCTGTCATTTTTTTCTACCCGCGCCGCTGCAGTCACGGGATCATGGGTGAAGAAGATAAGCCACTTCTCCTCAACAGCCTTTTCGAGTATTTCTTTTTTGTCATCAATCAGGGATTCGGGATACCGGTCGTAGCCCATGGTAATGGGAAGATTAACCCAGGGCACCCCGGGCATCAGGTCTCCCGCAAAGAGTACCTTTGTTTCAGGGCCCTGAACTATCGTATGAAGCTGCCCCGGGGTATGGCCGCTTGATTTATAAAAGGAAATGAAACTTTTAAGCTCATCAGGGGCCTCAGATTCGATAAGAATAAGTCGGCCGCTGGCACTTAATGCCTCAGTAAGACCAGGGGTATATGAGGCACTGTCCCTGACATGGGGATGGCGGGCATGTTCGAACTGTTCTTTTCCCGTGATATACCCGGCCTTTTTAAATCGAAGTTCAACCTTCTGCTGAGCCGGGTCGTATGATTCGATGAGCCCTCCGGCATGGTCAAAGTGGAGGTGCGAGAGAATTACATAGTCGATATCATCAGGCTCAAGGCCCGCTTCACCAAGGGATTTTGTTAACGAGTCTTCACGCTCGCTGATGCCGAAACGCTGAGCCATTGATTCATTAAAAAAATTTCCGATACCTGTTTCGCAGAGAATATTACCGGTGGCGGTCTGGATCAGCATGGCACGGGATGCCAGGGGGATGCAGTTGTCACTGTCCGGGGCTATCCATTTTTTCCACATGTTTTTCGGGGCGTTGCCGAACATGCTGCCCCCGTCGAGTCTGAAACGGTTGCCTTCTATCGAATTTATTTTCATATAGTTCCTCAAGTGTAAATGTATTAGGGATACATTGCTTGTGAAGGTGCGAAAGCGTTTTCGCACCTTCACTATGTAATGTATATGTACATTGTTGAATAACTGGAATATATTTCAAGTAATTGTTTCGGAAGAAATGGCGTTGTGAAGGCTGACTTTTTCCTGACAATCTGCTAAAGACGGCGATGTCCCAAAAGTGACGAAGAGAATCGGCGCTTTTGGGCCTGAAGGTGAAAGTGAATACAGAGGGAAGAGGAAGTTAACTATTTTTACTTGAAAAAGCAGCTCATCCTGATACGGTAAGCTCAGAGCATAATTTTTAAAGGAAAACCATGAGACTAGCCATACGCCTGCTCCAGTCAGGAAGCATTTTGACTAATTTTTTTCTTACGGGATACCTGGTTTTTCTTCATGAACTGGTCTATGATTTTTTCTTTTATGATCACGTTCATGAAGTGAGCCGGCGGGTGCTTCATGAAGGGGCAAAGAATTATCTCTTCGGTATTATTCTTCTCATTGCAATAGTCGGCGAAGTTGCCGCTTTTTACTGGAAGACCAGGTACAACCGAAGTACCCGTGAAGGGGGGCCGGTCTTTCTCCTCTGGATTTTCCATACCGTGGTTGCGGTAGTTATGTCTATCTTTGCCCTTGAGGCTCTGGGATTCGGCTTTGACGAAAATGCCGGCATCTCCGCGGCAGCAATGTTTATTACCGTTATCAAGGAGCTGGTTCTTCTGATGTTTATTATAACCGCTCCGGAAGAACAGAAGGTCTCTCCCCTCCGGGGTATCATGGGGGACATTTTCTTTGCCCTTTTTTATTCCCTTGCCTACACGGTGGTTATCGGAAATATTCTCCTGCCGGCAAATTATGATAACTACCTTTTTGCCTTCTGGTATTCAAAGGCCGGCTTTATCATGAACAGCCTGGTGGTTCTGCTGCTCTTCTTTATGTTTTACATGCCTTTGCGGCTTCCTTATTATATTTCAAAGGGTATTAACAGTACCAGGGCGCGTATACTTTCGGGTATCTCCCTCGCACTGGTTGCCCTGACGGCGCTTCTTCCCCTCTATGAAGGAGAATATTCTCTTGAAGGGGCCCTTGAAAAGCCCGGTGAAACGAGAATGCTTTTTCTCAACAGCAGAAAGTTACAGGAGCTTGACAGCCGTATCGGTGAGCTGAAAGAACTGAGGGTGCTGCACCTCGGCTTTAACGGCTTGAGTACACTTCCCCCTGAATTTGCGGGTCTTGAAAAACTGGAGTGGCTTGACCTGAGCGGCAACCGGTTCAAAGAGATACCTTCCGTGGTTCTTCAGCTTCCTTCATTGAGAGAGCTGGATATTCACTACAGCGGCGTGAGGCGATTTCCCGCTGATTTAACTTCCTTCAAAAACCTGAAAAAAATTCATATCAAATCGAATCCCCTTCGTCGCGGAGAAAAGGAACGGCTGATCCGTGCACTGGGCCGGTCACGGGTAAGCCTGAAGTAGCGGGGTTTAAAAGTAACAAAAAGAGTCTGGCGGGACGGTTAGTGGTTGACTTTTAAAGAGAGAAAGGGCATCCTGTTTGTTGTCGAACGGTGTGCGGCAATGACGTACGCCGTTATTTTAAGCATTTTTTGGGGTGGGGAAGTTATCTTGTTTTTTCATGATTCCCGATGATGGAGTGAGGCAGGAACCCCTTAAGGGCTCTGAGCCCTGTTCCTGGAAAAAGCGGTCAAAACCGCAGAGAGGCAGAAGGGAGGTTTGGATGGCAGACAGTACAGGTAAAAAATTTTACGGCTGGTGGATCGTTGTCGGCGGCTTTATTCTTTTTTTCTTTGGCATAGGACTTGCTATTAACACAGTAGGGATCTTTATAGAGGAAGTTGTCTCGACGCTTCATTTTAAGCGGGGAGATTTTAGTCTTTTTTTCTCTATCGCCGCGTTTACCATGATGCTGGGAGCCATTGTGGTGGGAAAGCTTATTGAAAAGATCGACATTCGCCTTATCATGGGAGTTGGTACTGTTCTTTTCACTCTTGGCATTCTTCTCTACTCACAGTGCCGAACCCTGGCCCAGTTTTACAGCGTTTCACTTATACTGGGTATCGGCAGCGCGGGTACCCATATTATTCCCGTGACCACCATGATAAACAACTGGTTTGTAAAAAAGCGGGGCCTGGCAATGGGGATAGTCTTTGCCGGTACCGGCATCGGCGGACTGGTTCTCAATCCTTTTGTAACCTGGCTTATTGAAAACAATTTTCTTAATATGGAATTCGGCTGGCAGGGAGCCTATATCATCAGCGGTATCATTGCCGGTATTTTTATTATTCCTACGGCACTTTTTGTAATGAAAAAAACTCCTGCTGAGATGGGGCAGTTTCCCGACGGCATTGAAGGACAGGAAGTTGAAGAGGCCTCAGGCGAGGGACTGACTGTAGGTGAATCAGTAAAGACTTCAATGTTCTGGTTTGTGGCCCTGATGGCGCTTCTCTTCAGTGTAGTCAACATGGGTATCAACCAGCATCTTTTTCCCTATCTGAATGGGGATGTCGGTTTTTCCAAGGGA
>CAZPEK010000316.1:0-4747 GCA_964585555.1 uncultured Leptospirales bacterium
ACATAGATACAAAAAAAAAGTTAAGAACAACCAATATAAATAATGGTGGATGCCCCATAAACAAATCAGGATTAATTAACAATTTCAGTTTTAACCAGTCCCCGAAAACTGAAACAGATTCAGAGGGAGCTAATAATTTCAATACTAAAAATTTTGTTAAATTATTAATAGTAATAATTATTGTAGAAATTATTAAAATTAATTTTAGTTTTCTGTTCATTATTTCCAGGCCGAAAAAATTTCTTTTCTTATGAAATACTTTTTCTAACATATTATATAGAGACTGAATAAACTAAAACACCTCAAGTGATAAATGCTAGCATAAATTAAACAAAAAAAGGCCGCCTTACGGCAGCCCCTTTACTGTCTGATATCAAATCAGCAGTTTACTTCTGCTTATTATAAGTATCAAGATACTTTAAAATCTGCTTTGCCCGCCGGTGCCGCGGATCACCCTTCAGGGCCTGCAGGGCATAGAAGCGTGCCTTCGGCTGGTTCTTATGCTTAAAGTACACTGCAGAGAGAGCGGTATTGGCATCAGTATGACTGGGATCACTTTTTAAAGCTGTCAAAAAGTAATCACGGGCAGTCTTATCTTCATTCTCAGGCATGGTAGACTTTTTATAATAAAAACGCCCCAGGTAGTAGTTAACTTCAACACTTTTTGGAAAAACCTTCAGCGCCTCGAGGCCGTAACGGATTCCTTCCTTTCTCATTACTTTTCTTTTCTGCTCCGGAAGATAAGAGTAGTAGGTTTCTTTAAAGCGAATCTCAGTCATCCCTTTTAAAAGCAGGTACCGGTCTTCATTATCATAGAGGCGTCCGATATTTTTATAGGCTTCTGTAAATTCCCTGAAGGCAAACTGAAGAACTCCCTGTTTCAGATAAATATAACCAAGACCGATATGGGCTTCAGGATTATTATGATCAAGTTTAAGGGCCTTCTTATACTCGGCAATTGCCCGTCCCGTCTCTCCCTGCTCGAGAAAGTAGTCCCCTCTTCCCTTGAATACATGGGCGTATTGGGAATACTCATCACTGACCCGCTGCACCACCAGGTAATTGATTCGACAGTTGCGGAAGTTTCCATTGCCGGTGGCAAGATAACCGAAGGAACGGCTTTTGATAATTTTATCAACATGTATCCGGGCAACAACCAGCTGGCGCTTATCAATAACAAAAAGCTCATCCCCCGTCTTAATTTTCCTGTAATCGGAAAGACGAACCGTGACCCGCGACTTGCTTCTTACCTGCTGCAGCAGATCATCTTTGGGAAGCTGCGTGTTTACGGAAAAACTTATTATCTTCCCCTTAACCAGGGCTTCCCAGCCATTTGTATCGGTCCGTGAATAAAAGACCTTTGTCTTAGCACGCCCTGTGTACACAAGGTTTGTTCCATGGGCCGTTGAAATCAACAGACCAAATAAAATAAATAGTGCAGGAAGTTTTTTCATCATTATCTTAAAAGCCTCAATGGATTCAGGGGTGTCACGTACTTTCTTATTTCAAAGTGAAGATGAGCGCCGGTAACCGCTCCGGTCATACCTGAACGGGCAATGAGACTTCCCTTTTTAACCGGGGTTCCTTTTTGAACCATGTTTTTGCTGTTATGAGCATAAACCGTAATGTACCCGCCGTGATGACGGATAATAACCACTTTACCGTAGCCCCCTTTCCAGCCGCTGAAAATTACATTCCCGGGAGCCGAGGCCCGAACAGGGGTTCCAACGTTGGCGCTTATGTCGATCCCGCAGTGAAATCTTCGCTGCCTTGAAATAGGATCAAGGCGTCTCCCAAAACCGGAAGTTATCTTTCCCCGTATGGGCCAATAGAAGGCGACGCGTGAAGATTTTTCCCGAGGCTTATGACCGGGCTTCGTTACAGTTTTTGCAAGGGTCCTTTTCGAAATACCTTTTCGGGATTTAAGCGCTCCCTTTTTATTTTTAGCAATCTGCCGGTAGGGGTTTCTTCCGTCGGGAATAAACAGCTTCTGCCCTGAATAAATTTTACTTCCCCGGATATTGTTCTGGGCGCGGATGGTTTTAACTTCCCCCCTGTACCTCAGGGCTATTGTTCCTAAATTGTCTCCCCGGCGAATGCGGTGATAGACTCCCTGCCTGTTGGGGACCATAATGTATCGTCCCGGCTTAAGATGGTCGGGGTTGGAAAAATCATTATACTGGATAATGAGACGATGAGACACATCAAAACGATCAGCGATTCTCCAGAGATTATCTCCCCGGCGAATCTGGTACCGGCTCAAGTGCCAGCGGGAATCCTTTTTCTGCAGATATTTGATAGAATGTCGTTGAGGAGACTTTTTCCGCACCACACGGGATGCTTTTATCTTTCTGGTCTTTCCCGGCTGAATAAAGCTGTCATCAAAGAGAATCTGCCCTGATGAGTTTTCAGAAAGTCCATCTTCACGGGAATCCATATTCAACTCACGTATTATGATACTGTTTTCAATATCAAGCTCTTCGCTCGATATGGGGGGCTCCCCGCTGAGAGAGTTCGGGAGGCCTGTCAGCATCATGACACAGGTAAACAGTACTGCGCTTCGATATACATTTTTTCGTCTCATACTTTCATTTTCGGCCGAAAGGAAGACTTACTTGATACCGATTATTTCAACTTAAGACGTTTGAACTCCCATTCCTTTTTATGCTCCACCAGATATTTCAAGAAATCGTCTTCGTGAGAGAAATATTCCACGTAGGGAGTATCATAGTATTCGCATTCTCCCTCAGCAATGCCGTGTTCACGGCAAATTTTAGGCCGACGGTCATAAATTCCGCACCGGTTATCCTCAAGCTGTTCATCGCAGGTTGTACGAAATTCAACATACCACTTTTTTTCATGATCAATAAAGACATGGACATTCCGGTGTAAAAGATACCACCGTATATGGTCAAAATCCTGTTTCGTTTTCGGACGGTCAATCTCTATGGCAACATATCGGCAGCAGGCACCGCCGCAGGCTTCACAGGGGGCTTGAAATTCTTCCATTAATGGCTCTCCATCTGTATTTAAGGGCCAAATATAGACGAAGAGACTGGTATGTCATTAAATTTTTTCCTCCCCCCTCTCTAATGTCTCATATATGTCATTTTAAAAAAATGATTTGCAATAAATTAAGCCGGCTGGTTGAATTATTCCAGTTCAACCAGATGATTACACTGCTCCCTGACCAGGGAAGGCATCGGAGATACAAATAATGAAAAGACCCTCCAGGAAATCACAACAAAACCGTGAAAAAATTATCAGGGCGTCCCGGAGCGTGGTTGCCCAACAGGGTATCAGCAATACGACCCTTCAACTTATTGCCGATGAAGCGGGAATAAGCAAAGGTGCCCTTTACTACTATTACAAGACCAAGGATGAAATACTCTATGATATCATGGAGCAGGATAATACTGAGTCTGATAAAATTGCCCATGCGGTTTCAGGTCAATCCTTTGATTTTGATATACTGATACAGGAAATTATAGATGGAATCATCAAGCGTTTCCATGCGGAAGAAAATAACCGCCTTAATCTCTATCTCCAGGGAGAAGCCCTCCAGGGAAACAGGGAACTTCAAAAGCGCTACAAACAAAAATACTCACAATGGGTAGAAAATATTGACTTTATCATTTCAAAAATCTTTAAAATGAAGAAAAGTTCTCTTACCCGTACCTTTGCCGCCGTTACTTTAGCGGCAATTGAAGGCATGTGCATTCAAAAAGCCCTCCTGGGGGATATACTGGTGGATGAGGAATTTTTAAAAAAGGTCGGTCTTCTTTTGATGAACCAGGAATTCAGTCAAATCTACACTTTATTAGAAGAAAATGCCTGATTTTTAAGTCCCGCCGGTCTGACCATTTCTTCAGATGTAAAACTAAACATACGCAAAGTCAATGTTCTGTTTTTTTGAGAGGAAGTAATCCCTTCTTTCCCCTATATTTCTGGCATACCAAATAGAAAAAACCAGAAATCAGAAGGGAAAAAATGAAAAACATATCAATCAACCTGATACTCACATTGCTGGTCATCACAGCACTCTCAACAACAGCATGCTTTGAAGATTTAGGGGGAAGTGGTGACGCCAGAAACAGTGTAGGAACCATAACAGTCAACCCCTGGCCCGATGGTATTGTTCCTTATATCGTAGAAGGGACCTTCACTAAAGATGAATGGGAATATCTCGATCATGCCATGACAGAATGGAGCGCCTATGCAGCGGTCAGTTTCGTAGACTATACAGAAAAAGAAAAAATCCCTGAACGGGCCCTTCATATATCGAGAACCGAAGGCTCTTCATCAGCGACTGTCGGCTATGCAGCAAACCCGAAGCTGAAAATTTCCACCTCGACGCGCATGTATCAGCGATACATAGTACAGCTTTACGGCCACGTCCTTGGTCTTCTGCGGGAACATCAGCGTCCAGACCGGGATGATTATATAGAAGTGCTCTGGTATAACATAAGCCCCGAGGCCCTGAGCCACTATGGAAAACTTGACAGTACCCTGATAGAAGAAGAAAACTTCCCCTACGATACTCTTTCAGTTATGCATTATACCCGAACCCAGGGAAATAAAAAATTCGGTCTCAGGTGTTTCGAATATCTTCACCAGGAATACGACACCAAGGCGCACTATGTCAGTGAAGGCGACGCGGCAAAAATATCATCGATTTATGGGGAAAGTTGAAAGGTACAAGGTACAAGGTACAAGGTACAAGCGGCGGTGAGTTAAATGGCCGACT
>CAZPEK010000317.1:0-4745 GCA_964585555.1 uncultured Leptospirales bacterium
CTTCTTATTATAAGATTTTTTATATATCCCTGTTGAACCATTTTTCTTTTATCTAAACAGAAAAAGTTATTGCAATTATTGCATGCAACATAGACAATAGTATTGTCTTCGGTAAAGGAGAGAAAAATGGAGAGTACTTTTAAAGATTTGTTTTCACCTTCCCCGATTGGATTACGCAATGCTCCTAATCGCCTTACAGCCCAGGCCATGGAAGTAAATGCCGGTGAGCCCGGGGGAGCTGTATCTGAAAAAATAATCAAACGATACGAAGAACTCGCCAGGGGAGGATGGGGCATAGTTTTTGTTGAAGCTATATCAGTGACAGAAAAATCACGGGCAAGAAACCACGGCCTTGTTTTAAATAATGGTACCCTTGACAGCTTTAAAAGGCTTGTAGATGCTTTTAAAAAAAAGAACAGTAAGTCCCTTCTGTTGCTTCAGCTGACCCATTCAGGACGGAACAGCGGAACTTTTTCCCGTAAAGCAAAGGTCATTGACGACGACAATAATGCTGAACTTCTTTCTGACAGTGAACTCGATAGTATTACTGAAGACTTTATAGAAGCAGTTAAGCTTGCAGATAAGGCCGGTGCAGACGGTATTGATATCAAGGCATGTCACGGATACCTGGGAGGAGAAATGCTTCGTCCAGCGAACTGCAGGGAGGGGCGTTACGGGGGCACTGCTGAAAATCGTGCCGCCATGCTGGTTCGTATCATGAGGGCTGCAGCTGCAGAGGTCCCTCACCTGGTAAGGGGAACCAGGATTTCTCTCTATGAAGGTATCCGGGGAGGCTGTGGAACCAGTGCCCCTGATGAAATAATTGAAGACCTCGATGATATGATGACAATTCTTCGGCTTTTCGAGGAAGCGGGAGCACAGTATTTTAATATATCAGCCGGTATCCCGGTACAGACTTCCCAGTTGACCAGGCCGGAAAAGAATTCTTCCTTAAACCTTCTTCAGCATTTCAGGTATTGTAAAACAGTCCGGGAGGCCTTTCCTCATGTACCGGTAATCGGGTCGGCATACAGCGCGGGAAGAGAAAAGGGAGCAGAATACGCTGATGAGAATATCCGTAAAGGCTATGTTAACTTTGCCGGTTTCGGAAGGCAGAATCTCGCCGATCCGCTTTATCCCGCCAGGTTAAAAAGTGACCCGAAAGAGATCAGGGAGTGTATCCTCTGCGGCGGATGCTCAAAACTGCTCAAAGAACAGAAAGAAGTTTACTGTGTGTATCATACGAAAAAGAATTCAGTCTGATGATTATATATACCATGGGTAGATGGAGACCAATGAGATGACAAAAATTAACACCCTTGATGATGTCGCAAAGCTGTGCGGAGTCTCGTCAAGTACTGTTTCACGGGTATTGAACAATGAACCGGGAATCAGTCAGGATACCCGTGAAAACGTTATGCGGATTTGCGAAGAAAATAACTTCACGGTTCAGAAGCGTAAGCGTCCTCTTAAAAGGGCCCAGCTTAACCTGATGATTGTAATCCCTGATGAGAAAGAAAGAACTTTAAATCCTTTTTTTGATATTAAGGAAGTTCTCAATGCGATTAACAGCAATTTTACCGATGAAAAGAAAAAAATTGAAATTCTCTCCTTTGGTGACTTTAGTGAACAGGTCCTGGAAGAACCTTTTCACAGTGATGGCATAATCCTTGCCTTCGGCAGTCCCCGTAACGAGGCTTTGAAGAAACTGAGAGAAAAGAGCATCCCCTATGTTTTTCTCAATCGTGATTTTCCCGGGGAAAATTATGTCTGTGCTAACAATATCAAGGGAATGCTGAAGCTGGGGAAAATGCTCTCAGACAATGGCTGTTCCCGGGTTGGCTATCTTGGATGCAGCTCAAAGATGGTAAATCGTGACCGGTATCGGGGCTATCAGATGGCCCGCATCGAAGGGGGACATGAACCTGATCCGGCACTGGTTGTAGAAGTGAAGGGGGTTAATGATATTGACGACAAGACCATAGAGACATTCAGAAAAGCGGGATGTGACGCGGTCATGTGCTTTAATGATAATTTTGCGGTACGCTTTATCAACGAAATGCAGGAAATGGGGTTGAAATGTCCCCGGGATTGTGCCGTGACGGGATTTGACTGCGCTCCGGTGCGAGAAATTTTTAAGCCCAAGCTGACAACGGTAAATCTGTCAACCTATGAGCTCGGTTTTTTCGCCTCCCGGTGGCTCAGGGATATTATCCTGCACCGCATGGAACGGAAACTTCACCTGGAGGTTGAGGGAGACCTGATAGAAGGAAAAACAGTGGAGAATAAAGTATAATGAAGGAAGTTAAAGATTCCCCCCTCGCGCTGGTTACCGGTTCAACTGCCGGTATCGGCCGGGCTATTGCCCTTGAACTCGCCGATCTTGGTTTCAGAGTACTGATAAGCGGCCGGCGCCCCGAAGAGGAAGTATCTGAACTGGCTGCTGAAATAGAATCAAAGAATAAACTCACTGAAGGGTGCCGGTATGTCCGGGGCGACATCTCAAAACCGGAAACCCGGGAAAAAATTACCGCACAGGTTAAAAGATTTTCCAGCGGCCTGACCGCACTGGTCAATAACGCGGGAATCACAACAAAGGGACGCAGGGATATCCTTGATCTGGAAGAAGAAGAGATGCTCAATGTTTTCCAGGTTAACCTGATGGCTCCTTTTTCTCTGACCCGGGACATGGTACCGATGCTGCGGGAGAGTAAACTTCCTGCCTATATAATAAACATTTCTTCAATTTCCGCGTATACTGTTTCCACCAACCGGGCCGATTACTGCATTTCCAAGGCGGGTATGTCGATGATGACAGAACTCTTTGCCGCGCGCCTCGGAGCTGAGGGGATCGGTGTCTTTGAAATACGACCGGGCATCATTAAAACCGATATGACCGAAGGGGTTACTGAAAAATATGATCGCCTGATCAATGAAGGGTTGCTGCCCATACCGCGATGGGGCCTCCCGGAGGACATCGCCCGGGCGGTATCAGGTATTGTACAGGGGTACCTTCCCTATAGCACCGGCGATGTGATAAATATCGACGGCGGCTTTCATATCAGGAGACTGTAGTGACTGTTAATACCCCGGCAGGAACGATTCCCGTTATAAAAGCAGAAGCCCTGGTCATCGGTACCGGCGCCGCGTCTCTTAACGCGGCCCTTCACCTGAAACGGGGAGGTGCAGATGTTATACTTGTCACCGAACATCCCGGATGGGGGACCAGTGCCAATACCGGTTCAGATAAGCAGACCTATTACCGGGCGGATCCGGGAAGCCCGGGGGGAGACTCATACCGGGAGATGGCCCAACAGCTTTTCAGCGGCGGGGCCATGCATGGTGATATTGCCCTGGTAGAGGCATCCCTCTCGCTCTACAGTTTTCATCATCTTGTTTCGATTGGGGTTCCCTTTCCCTCAGGAACCTATGGCAATCACACGGGGTACCGCACTGATCATGATGCAAAAAACAGGGGTGTATCAGCGGGACCACGAACCAGCATCATGATGTACCGCTGTCTCTATGAAGAGGTACAGCGCCTGAATATCCCTGTCTATGACCGACATGAGGTCATAGAGCTGCTGACCAATGAAGAGAATGCCTGCATCGGGGTTGTCGTCCTGAATAAAGAAAAACTCTCAGGTGATGCCCGTGGCGTGATGATATTTACCGCTCCCTGTACGGTCCTTGGTATCGGGGGGCCGGCGGCTCTTTTTGGCAGAAGCGTCTATCCCCATCAGCAAAAGGGTTCCCTCGGTATTGCATTGAAGGCGGGAGCGGCGGCCCAGAACCTGACGGAGTCTCAATTCGGCATCGGATCGGTAAAATTCAGGTGGAACCTTTCGGGCAGCTATCAGCAGGTCCTTCCCTGTTACTACTCTGTTGATGATGAAGGAAAAGAATATAATTTTCTTGAAGATTCCTTCTCTTCATCTGAGTCGATGTTTCTCGCCCAGTTTCAGAAGGGGTACATGTGGCCCTTTGATGTGACGAAATGCATGAATGAAGCATCATCCACTATTGACCTCCTGGTTTTTCGTGAAACGGTACACCGGGGTCGAAGAGTATTCCTTGACTTTAGAAAGAATCCCGCATGGCGGGGAGAGGCCCTGGACCTTGAGGCGCTTCCCCGTGAAGTATATGATTACCTTCAACAATCGAGCGCCCTTGGCATAACCCCTGTTGAACGCCTCAGGAAGATGAATAATCCCGCCTTTGAACTTTACCTCAGCAATGGATTTGATCTGGCAAAGGAGCCCCTTGAAATAGCGGTGAATCACCAGCACTGCAACGGGGGCCTGCGGGGAAATATCTGGTGGGAATCAAGCATTCACAATCTTTTTCCCGTTGGGGAGTGCAACGGGAGTCATGGTGTCTACCGTCCCGGGGGAAGCGCCCTCAACGCCGGACAGGTCGGGGCTTTTCGTGCCGCGAAACAGATCCTCTGGCGGTTAAAAGGGGGAGAAGAGGTAAAGGAAGTTGAGGCTTTGCTCCTTGAAGATAAGGGCGGTGCCTGGATTAACCGTATTGATACATTACTCAGGGCTTCTTCAAAAAGGAATCTTACTGCTGACCGGAAAGCAATTCGAAGCCGGGCTGATCGGGCTCTCGGTATCGTGAGAAACCGGGATTCACTGGAAGAAGGACTAAAAGAAAACCGTACAATGGCCCTGGCGTACCGGGAAAGCGGAATTGAAAGAATAGAAGAGCTTTCATATTTCCTCAAAAACGACGATCTTCTT
>CAZPEK010000318.1:0-4742 GCA_964585555.1 uncultured Leptospirales bacterium
TATCCCAGGTTACCGTAGTTTTCAAAGAAGGGACTGACCTGTACCGGGCCAGGCAGCTGGCGGCTGAACGCCTTCAATCCGTTGAGCTGCAAGAAGGCATAACACCCCGCCTGGGGCCCATAGCCACGGGGCTGGGAGAAATATACCACTACGCCATCGAAATGAAAAAACCCGCCACAGACCCTGATCTGCGCATGAAACAGCTCATGGAACTCAGGACTATCCAGAAATGGGACATCAAGCCCCGTCTTTTAACAATACCGGGGGTAACTGAAATAAATACCATTGGCGGATATCCACAGCAGTTCTACATCATGCCTGATCCGGGGAAAATGGCCACCTACGGTATAAGCTTTTCTGAGATACTCACTGCCCTTAAAGAAAACAGCCGGGTCACCGGGGGCGGGTACATTTCCCAAACCGCCGAACAACTCCTGGTTCAGGCAGACGGGCGGTACCGAAACATAAAAGACATTCAACAGGTTCCGGTTAAGATGCTTCAAAATTTTCAGACAATTACCATAGGAGACCTGGGGACCGTCAAACCGGGAAAGGAGCTGAGAACCGGGGCGGCACTTCATCGGGGAGAGGAGACTGTCATCGGAACGGTGATCATGCTTCTTGGAGAAAACAGTAAAACCGTTGCCCGAAATGTTAATCAAAAAATCAAAGAAATCAACAAACAACTCCCCGGTCACATGACCATTACCCCCCTTTATGACCGATCAGAACTGGTAGAAAAAACCCTTGGTACCGTTGAAAAAAACCTTGTTTCAGGTGCCCTGCTGGTTATCATCATTCTTTTTCTCCTTGCGGGCAACAGCCGGGCCGCTATTATTACCGCTGTTACGATTCCCCTTTCACTACTGGTTACCTTCATCATGATGCGGGCCTCGGGAATACCCGGGAGTCTCATGAGCATGGGGGCCCTCGACTTCGGCATAATCATAGACGGGGCGGTGATCGTTATGGATGCGTGCGTCAGGGAGATTCAATTTCTTACAGACAAGCTAAAACGTGACCTGACGCGCCGTGAAGTAAGCGAAGCGGTCATCACCGCGTCGACAGGCATACGGCGAGCCGCGGGCTTCGGACAGCTGATTATCATTGTGGTCTTTCTTCCGGTGTTTGCCCTTACCGGTATAGAGGGAAAAATGTTTACTCCCATGGCGGCGACCTTCTGTTTCGCCATCGGGGCCGCCTATATTTTCAGCTTTACCACGGTACCCGCTCTTGCGGCATGGTTACTTTCAGGAAAACACAAAACAGCCGATCTTCTCATCATGACGCATCTGGAAAAACTGTACGAGAAGATTCCCCCGGCTGCAGTCAAATGGCGCAAAGCCATCCTCTCAGGAGCACTGGTTATTATCATTCTCGCCTTCGGTCTTTTCTTAAATCTGGGGGGCGAATTCATTCCCCGTCTCAATGAAGGCTCTCTGGCTATTCAGGCAATGAGACCGGTCAACATAAGCCCGGAACAGTCCGTCTGCCTTCAAAGGATTACTGAAAAAGTTATTATGCAGTTCCCCGAGGTTAAGACAGTCTTCTCCCGTCTCGGGACTGCTGAAATTTCAACTGATCCCGCTGGCATCAATCATGGAGACATGATCATAACCCTTAAGCCCGCAGACCAGTGGCCTGAGATAAAAGGAAGACAACGGAGCCGCGATGAGCTTTCCGAGGCCATACAGACACGGCTGCAAAAAGAAGTGCCAGGCCAGAGACTGATGATAAGCCAGCCGATAGAACTCCGTTTCAATGAACTTCTAGAGGGCATCAAGTCTGATATCGCGGTTAAGATTTATGGAGACGACCTGAAACAGCTCCAGAAGATTAACAGTACTATTGTTGAACTCCTTCTGAAGATTCCCGGCAGCAGTGATGTAGAAGCCGATGTCCGGGGTGAGATTCCCCTGCTTCAGGTTATTCCCGATATGAAGGTTATTAATAACTACGGAATTTCAAAAAAAGCTGTTCTTGATACCGTTGAGATAGCAGTAGGCGGAGCGGAAGGTGCGGTAATCTATATCGATGAAAGACCCTTTCCCGTCATGGTCCGACTTCCTGACCATTCGCGGAAAACCATTGGTACTCTTAAGCAAATTCCCGTTAGTATTGCCGAAGGGCTCACGCTTCCCCTTTCGGCCGTTGCCTCGATTAAAATCATTGACCAACCCTCGTTTATCACAAGAGAATCATCAAAGCGCCGCAGTGCCGTTATGATAAACCTTCGGGGGAGGGACACAGAAAGCTATGTCAATGAAGCCCAGAAAATTATTGATAGTAAATTGAAACTACCTGAAGGCTACTACCTTGAATGGGGAGGCGATTTTAAAAACCTGAGAGAAGCCAAAAAAAGATTGTTTCTCATTGCCCCCCTGTCATTGCTTCTGATTTTTATCATGGTATATTCAGCCTTTCGAAGCATTACTCAAACAATACTTATCTTCAGCGGTACAGCCTTCGCTCTCGCAGGAGGCGTTTTCAGTCTCTACCTGGCGGGGCTCCCCTTCAGTATTTCGGCGGGAATCGGGTTTATTGCCCTCTCAGGAATAGCGGTTTTAAACGGCATGGTACTGATCAATCAGCTCAATCGAAGCAGGGAGGAGGGGCTCCGGGGCATTGAACTCATTACCAGGGGTAGCCGGCTTCGTCTCAGGCCAGTGCTTATGACCGCATTGACTGATATCCTGGGATTTTTCCCCATGATAATCGCTACAGGTATCGGTGCACAGGTACAAAAACCCCTGGCAACCGTTGTGGTGGGAGGCATTTTAACCGCCACCATACTGACCCTGGTTGTTCTTCCAGTTCTTTACCACATGCATCTGGACGGAGAAGAGAAAGCACAAATCTCTAAAAATTTTACACTTCATTTTTCAGCATTAGGGAGGGACGCGTAAACTTCCTTCACAATAAAAAATATCAGTTATTGACTTTTTCTCTCATCCATGAAATACTTGTATTTCAGCATAAAAGAGAACCATAATATTGATGAATAATACAACTGCCGACCAATGCCAACTGGATCGCTTTCACCTTTTTTACGTGGAAGCGATTATGCATGATTCGTCATTTCCCCAGATTAGCAGAGTAAAGCCGATCTTCGAAAATATTTCCCTCGATGATTTCATCGAACTAATGGAAAAAAGTATTTACTCTGATGAGTATGAAGTGACCCAGCAGTTTCTCTATTTCCTCCTTCTCTTTCGTGATATTGGAAACCTGAAACAGTATCTCAATTCAAAAAGAGTCGGGGTTGAGATACTGGAAAAGATGGTAATGTTTGTCTACGGCCACTGTATCATGTATGATCATTCAACTGAATATATTATCGATGAAGTCCTTTCATTTTTGAACAATGATCGACTTCTGGAACTGGTCATTCACTCGAAGGTTATTTCCCGGGACAAGCTGCTTCTCTTTTTCATTCTCTCACGATTTGATATTGAGCTGTTGAATCAATACTTCAAACATATCCGCAACATAAATGAATTCATTCAGTACTTTCTCAAACTACCAGAAGAAGTACTCCGTTCCATCATCTCCCGCAACTATCATCTTTTTCAGTACATAATGCTGATGATGGCGGAGGGAGAATCAGAGCACAATGTTTCAAAGGAATTTTTTGAGAAATACCGCAATGATATAGAACTCTTCAGCCGTCTCAGTGACATGGTGAGAAAGATAAAAGCAGAAACTGTAAACGACGGCAGCAGTATACCGGACAGAATTTCAGGAATGCCCCGCATACCATTTCTTGTCAACATGCTCAAGGATCTTCCTTCCCCTGAGAAGGCGGTTCAGTATTTCGATACCGAGCACGTCTTTATGAATGGAAATGAAAAAAAAATCGTTCTTGCCATTATCGGCGATCCCCTCATGAAAAACACCCTGAAAAACTACGCTACAATGCTTCACGCGTAGAAGGTTTCGAAAACTGTAGCCTCTACTTTTTCTTAAGACGCATATCTGCAAACTTTATAAACTGCGCCCGGCCAAAAGAGGTAATATTATGTTTTCCCTCGCGCCCATGATAGCCGAGGGTACCCATAACCGGAGTGTCAACAGGAGACATTGCCTTCACCGGCCAGCCTGCCCCAGACTTTCAAAAAAACTGCTGCGGTTGACTATAAAAAATTCTCCCGATTCATTACAGAGGAGAAGCCGGCCTGAATCAATAAAAGTTATTCCTTCGCACTGTCCGGCCCTGACAGGGAGCCACCATTTTTTCCCTGAAAGGAAGTCGTCCCCCCGGGCAGCCTGGAGAAGCCATATCGATTTATAGGTAAGAAGAGCTACAAGCTTTTCTCCAGGCAGACAGTCTGCAGCAGTCACAAGATCATCAATATGAAGATAGCCCAGAAGCACGGGGAAATTTTTTTTTGTTTCTGCCAGCTGTTTAAAACGATAAAGTGCCGTCAAACTGTCGGTTCTTCTTTTGGTAAAAAGGTACATTCTATTTCTAAAGCTGAAAAGCGCCTCGGCATCAAAGTCATTTTTAACGGGAACCTTCATTCCCTGTTCTTTATAATAAAAAGAGAAACGCTCTTCTTTTATTACTGAAGCTCCCCCTGTGGGTTCATTTATTCTCAAAAGTGCAAGATCACTTCGAAGGCTGAAATTATTCCCCATATCTCCGATAAAGAGATTACCCTTCTCAGTAACAGCAATATCTTCCCAGTCATGGTTGCCGGCGCCGGCAACTCTTATTTTGATTACAGAAGAGATAGACAGCC
>CAZPEK010000319.1:0-4738 GCA_964585555.1 uncultured Leptospirales bacterium
ACCCCCAACCCTCGGTTTTGGAGACCGATGCTCTACCTAATTGAGCTAGTGACCTATTTACTCAACCATATGAGACACAACAAATACCAGACGCTGAAATACGTCAAGTATTTTTGCTTTCTATGGTTGCTGAGCCTGTCGAAGTATGGTTGCTGAGCTTGTCGAAGCACTAATAATATTCGCTGCAGCTCTGGTCTTCGAAAAGATACTTCTGGTTATCCTCTTCGCACTCTTCAAGGGGAACCGGATAGTTCCCATCAAAGCAGGCGGTACAGAAATTCATCTCAGGACGGTCAAGGGCCTTCAGCATCGTATCAACAGTCATGTATTCGATCGAGTCAACCCGAAGGTATTTACGAATCTCTTCAATGGTATGACTCGAGGCAATCAGTTCTTTTTTTGTCGGAATATCAATGCCGTAAAAACAGGGGAAGCGGGTAGGGGGAGAGCTGATTCTGACATGAATCTCTTTGGCTCCCGCGTTGCGGAACATCTTAATGATTTTCCGCATGGTGGTTCCCCGCATGATAGAATCATCTACAACAACAACCCGTTTGTCCTTCACGGCTGAGGCGACAACATTGAACTTGATCTTGACCCCGAAGTCACGAATCTTCTGGCTCGGTTCAATGAATGTTCGGCCGATGTAATGGCTTCGAATCATTGCCAGTTCATAGGGTATCCCTGACTCACGGGCATACCCCATGGCGGCGGAAACCGAAGAGTCGGGTATCGGAACAACAATATCAGCCTCTACAGGAGCCTGCTGGGCAAGCTTTGCCCCCAGTTTGATTCTCATCTCGTGAACCGATTCGCCGAAGATGATGCTGTCGGGGCGTGAAAAATAAATATATTCAAAAACACAGAGGGATTGTTTCTGTTTTTCAAAGGGGAAGAAAGACTTAATGCCGAAGCGGCTCAGTTCAATGAGCTCTCCCTGTTTGACTTCTCTAATGTATGTTCCATCAACAATGTCAAAGGAACAGGTCTCCGAGGCGACACAGTAGGCACCCTGGGCTTTCCCGAGAACCAGGGGCCGCAGGCCGTTGGGGTCCCGAACCGCAAAAATCTTGTCGTTATTCATGACCAGGAGGCTGTAGGCTCCCTTGACCTGTTTCAGGGCATGAACCAGGGCTTCATGAAAATCCGTAAGACCTGAACGGGCCATGAGGTGTACAATAACCTCAGAGTCGATGGTGGTCTGAAATATATGGCCGCGGCTTTCAAGTTCAGCCCGCAGGGTACCGGCATTAGAAAGGTTGCCGTTGTGGGCCAGAACAATGGGGCCGAGGTTTGATTCTGCCCTGAAGGGCTGGGCGTTTCTCAGAAATGACGATCCCGTGGTGCTGTACCGGTTATGCCCGATGGCGATATCACCCTGAAGGTTGTCGATATGCTTCTGCTCGAATACATCAATAACCTTTCCCATTCCCGCGTAGCGGAAAATGTGATGGCCGTCTGATGAAGCGATACCTGCAGATTCCTGGCCCCGATGCTGGAGGGCATAGAGACCCAGGTACGTCAGGTTGGCCGCCTTCGGATTGCCGTAAATGCCGAAAACACCGCATTCGTCTTTTGGCTTGCCGTCATTGTGGTGCGAATTGTGGAAGAATTCAGGTGAATGCATAAAATGTCCCGATGAGAAAATAATGCCTCACATTTAGCGGGGCTCTGATTACTGTAAAGTATTTTTATGTAATTCTGGTAAATTAATCAAGATAATTAATACAAATGTAACACAGGCTGAAGAGAAATGCTTCGTTAAAGCCTTTTTCTTCCTTATAAATCTTCTTTATAGTTTACATTTCTGAAAATAAGCTGCGGGTCATCATAATAGAGAATTTCTTCATCATTAACGATACGAAGCTCAATGTCTTTGTAAAATGCAATAAGTTGTCGTTCATCCCGGTCAATCATTGCCTTAATGTGGGGCAGGCATGAGTGGCTGTAAATAGCGTGAAGGGGCTGGTAGTGCCCGTCAAACCAGGGAACAATTACATCATAGAACGCTGCGATGTCCCTCATATTTTCAATCAGCTCACTATTCAGACTGGGGGTATCAGAGGGGAAGACAAAGGCCCGCTCTCCTTCATTACACTGCTGCAGGGCCGTATAGACCGCCCCGGTTGGGCCGTATCCTTCGACCGCGTCGGGATACACCGGCAGCCCGAGGTATGAGAATTTTTCTCCATTGCTTGCCACAATAGAGATATCGTCAAATACCGGCTTCAGGGCATCCAGTACATGCTCAATGAGGGGTTTGCCTTCATACTCAAAAAGGGTCTTATCTTCGCCGAAACGGGAGCTTTTCCCCCCGGCAATAATAAAGGCTTTTGTTTTTATTTCTGTATCCATGACTCTGCTTTTAAGTGGATGCTAACCGAGAGGCGCCTCCTGAGGCAATTCTTTTTTTACCGGTCCCGTCTTTTAACGGTTATACAGACTTCTCCGGTATTTTCAGGTTTTTCTTTAACGGGATGGTTTCCGTTATTGAGATCGAGTTTGTGGGGGGAAGAAAAGGCGCAGAGGGTGAAGCTTTTCCTGTTTCCCTGTTTCCGGTTGCCCAGCCAGGTGAGGCCCCGCCAGGTACCCTTGTGAGAAACCCGTACCGCGGGCTCTATATGCCAGATTTCTTCCCCGCTTCCCTGTTCTATAAGGTAGATGTGAAGGTCCTGCTGCTGCTCAGGGGGAAGTGTATCAAAGTTGGCAATCCTTCCTTTTACCTTCAAAGGAAGAGGCCGTGAAAGTACCGCGCCCTTTCGGGGACTCGTAATGGTTAATTCAACCGGTTCATCCTTTGAGCAGCCCGCGGCTCCCGCGGCGATTATCAGTGCGGTAAAAATGTATAAAGACTTTTTCATGGTAATTGCCTCCCCGTATTCTTGCTGGCTCTTTTATACTGCTAAGGGCTTCCCTGTTCTATGCTGAATTCTTCTGCCCGGGTATTCAGGCGGTACCGGTCTAGCAGGCTTTGCAATTCAATCCGGGTGAGGTTTTCGTCTAACGCCTTGTGTCTCTGCTCTTCACGTGCTGTTCTGTCTTTTATGCCCACAAGCATTATGACCCTGCTCCGGTCCAAAAAGTCGACCGGTCGACTTTTCGGATACTCCCGGTAAAAGCTTCTCATGTCCTTCCGGCTGGTTCCGGAAAGGCCTTGCCTTACTTTTCTGTATCGTCGTTGTCTGCCAGGGTTTACTCTCCCGTTTGTTTTTTCGGCTTAAAATTATTATCGCCTCTTGTTTTGGCTGACATACATTATAAGGACTGGTTTGTCGGTAGAGGCAAGTATTTTTTTTGTTTTTTTTATGGAAGGAAGAATTTTGAAAAATTTTTAATGCCCCTGGTGCATGGTTCGTATGCTCTCTGTATACATCCATGCAGAATATAAGAAAGAGCCAGCCTGTCACCCGGGGCATTTGTGTCCGTCGCTTTTTGTCAAGATTTACCATCTATAATATTATTGAAAATTTTAGATAAGTAATAAGAGTGTAAGGCTTACGCAGAAATCCCATTGCTCCATGGCCCATGGTGAAGGACACTCTATCATCCTGTTCATAACCAGAAGTGACAATTACTTTAACATTGGGGTCAATTTCTTTCAATAAAATAAATATTTCTTTACCAGACAATACCGGCATAGAGATATCAAGAAGAACTGCATCTATTTGATTATCTTTGTATAACTGAATACCCTCTTGTCCATTAAGGGAGGTTAAAACATCATATCCACAACATTTTCAATATTTTGATACATACTATTGAAGAAAAAGAATTCTAATTGATTAAAATTTAAAAAAGCCTTGCATGACCGGTGCCTTGCATCTATAGTTTATCTTGATTGGATTCTGAAGCTGTTGCAGATTTTTCTGCGTAATATTTGATAAAAATATCAGGAGGGAAATTTTGATCGCGATATGATTTTAATCATATCCTCAACGCCATTCATCTTCGACGATTTGCGTGTATCTTGTTGGTATTGTTTCTCGAGTAGGTTACGCCGCGCAGCAAGTGGACACTGAAAAATGTATTTGTTTCTGTAAGTGTGATGATTTCCGTTTTACATTTATAATTATCACCTGGTGTGAAACGAGAAGAGAAAAAAGAATGTTGCCATAGGGGGTTTTTATGGGTTATCGTTCATTTTATCAACATGAAAATATCAGTGATCCGGCTTTAAATCGTGAATCTCTTGCTGAGCGTTTTTCCCGAGAGGGGCGGTATAATTCGGCCCTTGAAATATTTTTTTCACTGTTGGGAAGTGCCCGGGAAGAAAATGAAAAAGTCCACATCTATTTAAATCTTTCCTCCACTTATTACCGTATGGGTGATTTTGAATCCTGCGAAGATTCGGCAAAAAAAGGACTTAAATTTTTTAGAGAAAAAGTTCCTGCTGGCTTTTATTCTTTTATATTCAGTATCGCAATGGATTTACTTCTATGGGTATGGTTCTCCATGGTGCGTTTCTTTCCTTTTGTGAATAAAAATATGGAAAATAAAAAGCGCCTGTCACTTCTTTTTGAATTTTATAAATCCCTTTCCATGTGTTATTCCCTGAGTCAACAGACAGCCTTTACCTGGGCTACTGTCAAGCTGGCTCGTATCTCAAAGCAGTTGGGATCGTCAAGTGAGCAGGTAGTGGGTTCTTTCGGATTTGCTTCTCTTTTTATGACCCTTCCGTTTTTTTCTTTTTCAGAAAGATTTTTCAGGAAAAACCGGGATTTGGATGGTATTGAACACA
>CAZPEK010000320.1:0-4735 GCA_964585555.1 uncultured Leptospirales bacterium
GATATAGTGTGGAATAAGGCCTTTTGATGTTATTATTTGGATGTAAGATGTATTGTGGTTGTAAATTTATACGAAGAGGGGTTATGGTTATTTTTAAGTCTGGTATCAGCGAGTGATTCAAAAAGGAGACACTATCGTGACATTACCTCATGTTTTCCCTCCCAAAAAAGCGGGCAGAAAATTATTCAACAGAAAAAAGGTCTCTCCGGAGGTTCTTCCGGGGAGGTGGGCTTATAAAGCAATTACCGAATGTGCTGAAGAAGAAAACATTTCTGTTAAAGATCAAAAGAAGAAGGCGCGAGAAATATTTTTTGAAATAGCCAATGACATGAATTTCAGTATATTAAAAACCTATGCCTTTGTATTAAGAAAATTTATCTGGCGATGGATGTTTGAGGATATTGAGGTACAGAATTTTTCAAAGGTACAGTCATTCGCAGAAGATGATTGCCAGATGATATATGTCCCTAATCACCGCAGCCATATTGATTACTTCATGATGCTTGATGCGATCGCTAAAAATGGACTTATGCCTCCGGTGATGGCATCGGGTAATAATTTAAATTTTTTCCCTGCGGGGTATTTTTTAAGAAAGGGATGTGCTTTTTTTGTCAGGAGAACTTTTGCAGGAGATAAATTTTATACATCTATTTTAAAAGAATACATTCATCATCTCATGAAAAAAAATGTACCGTTGTCATTTTTCCCCGAAGGGGGAAGGAGCCGGTCAGGAAAACTGCTCCCGCCAAAACTGGGCTTTTTTTCTTTTGTCGTCCAAAGCTACCTTCGCAATCCCGATAAAAAAGTAGTCTTTGTTCCTACATATATCAGCTATGACAGGGTGATTGAAAGCAGCAGTTATGAGAAAGAATTGACGGGAATTCAAAAAAAGAAAGAATCTTTCTGGGGGGTTCTCAGCTTTTTTAAGAAAGCGAAAAAACTTCAGGGTAAGGCCTATTTAAACTTTGGAGAGCCTCTTGTTCTGAAAGAATTTCTTGATAATCACTTCCCTCAAAAATCATGTTTTATGATCGATCCGGGAAAGACCCTAGAAATCGTAGAAAATGAAAAACCGGACTGGTATTCGAAAACAGTTGATTTATTAGGCCAGACTATAAATACCCGCATCAATGAGTCGGCCATACTTAATGTCTCATCGGTGGTTTCATTTGCCCTCGTAAATACGAAAGGGCAAAAAGTAAAGGAAGATTATCTTAATACTTTTATCAACAAGATGATTTCAATTAAAAAGATTTCAACTTCCTTTCCGAATATTAGTTTTTCTGCTATTAAAACTCCTGATGTTCATAAAGCCCTGGGTAAAGTTTTATCCTTAAAAAAGTCAATTCAAAGTTCAGTCCATGAGTCTCTTCATGAAATAAGTATAAATACAAAAAGAATGAGTAATGTTATTTATCCGCTTAATAATATTTTTCATCTTTTTGCCATGGAGGCATTCATTGCCAGGCTTATATCACGGTATAATGAAATGGACATAAAAAATATTTTGAGTTATGGTACACGTATTTATCCCGGGATAAAAGAAGAATTTTATCTGCCATGGAGTCAAAGTCAGATTCGAGAAATTATAACCAATACCCTTGATGGAATGGTGAAAGAGGGGCTTCTGAAAAAACATATAAATAAGTACAGTGCCACTGATATTGGTTCAGATAATTATTCTTATCTTCAAATTCTCAGTGAATCATTTAATAGAATGTTTCCGGCGTTTCAGCCATAGGTTTTTTGTATAATCTGGAGAGAACTGGATGCTATCCTTATTGAGGAAAAGAATAGCATCCTTGAAATATGATTATTTTATTTTTGTTAAAATATATTTATAACCAAAAGCGTTTATATATTTTGCATAGATTCCCGTCTTATCTTTAATCATCCATGCCTTTACATCCTCTCCTTCGGCCTTAATTTCAACAATTACACAATCGAAATTTCCTGCTGGAGTTTTTATCTGTTCATCGCCTGTAATAATATAGGTGATTTTATGATGATTCTTAGCCGGCACATGATTGGGGACAAATGGAGAATACCATGACCATTTATAAAGTGAACCACTATCATCCGATGAGTGCATTTCATACATGCTGCCTGCCGTATTATTAAAAAATTTCTTCAGGTAAGGCTTAATTTCATAAGAAATTATTTTGTTAATTTTTTTCTTTTCAAAAGGATCAAAGCCGGTCACTTTATATTCTACGCGTGGATGCTTTAAAATATACGCCTTAATACTGTCCGCATTCCACGGAAGTTTTTTTTGGTCTATTGTTTCTATGCCTTGATTAGTGGTGATGGTGTTAGTGTCTTTTACAGTTTTAGCTGATGTATAAACTGTAAATACCGCACTGGTGAAGAGTACAATTCCGATAAATCTTCAATTATTCTATCTGTAATTTCATTTTTCCCTCTATTTGTTTTTGTATATGCTTTTTGTGAGCATGTAACCACAGGTATTTATAAAGCATTTTCATTCAAGCAGTATTCAGTAGTATTTAGTTGTTGCCAAAATTTAACAAAAGAATATGTATTCTCAATATGAATTCACAACCTGCAAATACGGTTATTGTTCTTGACTTTGAAACCACGGGTCTCTCTCCCTCTATGGGTGACCGGGCCATTGAAATCGGTGCGGTGAAACTTGAAGAGGGAAAAGTCATTGACCGCTTCCAAGAACTCATGAATCCGGGATTCAGGGTAAGCGGCTTTATTGAAAGTTATACCGGCATTACAAACAGGATGCTGCAGACCGCGCCTCCCTGCGATGAGGTAATGGACCGGTTTGCAGATTTTATTGCTGACTATAATCTGGTTGCCCACAATGCATCCTTTGATAAAAGGTTTCTTGATGGAGAGCTCAATGCTGTTCAGCGAACCTATGATGGAGAATTCGCCTGCTCAATGCTGATTGCACGGCGTCTCTACCAGTCCGCTCCCAACCATAAGCTGGGGAGCCTGGTGAAGTATAAGAATATTCTCAATGACGGTGTCTTCCACCGGGCCCTGGCGGATTCTGAAATGACGGCGCGGCTGTGGCTTCTGATGATTGAGGATATCAATGGGCAGTATGATCTTTCAGGGCTTTCTTTCGGCATGATGCGTACTCTTTCGCGTAAGCCGAAGAGAGAAGTTGAGAAGTTTCTGCAGGCTCAAGCGGGGCAGTAATTTTTGTCAATATTTTAATATGGGAGCAACATGAGGGAACTCTCATAAAAATGTATAATGAGGCATACACTGGCTGGTGGTGCCGGAGTGTGCTAAACAGCAACAAAAAAAGAGACGGCCTTCGGCCGTCTCTTTTTTTGCGCTATATATTATGGCGGTTTAAAATCTTACCGCTTTAAGTTCAAGAGCTCCTGGAGCATCTGGTCTGAAGTCGTGATGGTCCGTGAGTTCGCCTGGAAACCGCGCTGGGTAACGATCATGTCGGTAAACTGTTCTGAAAGGTCAACATTTGACATTTCAAGTGAACCGGCAACCATCTTGCCGCGCCCGGCCTGTGAAGCGGGGCCTACATTTGCGAGACCCGAGTTATTTGACACTTCAAAGAGATTCTCTCCGTTTGCCGTTAATCCCTGGGGATTGGTGAAGACCGCCATGGCAACCTGGCCTACCGTCTGCTTGGTGCCGTTAGAGTAGATCCCTGTGATGGTACCTGAGTTGTCGATATTAAAGGACTCCATGTATCCCATGCTGTAGCCGTCCTGCTCTACCGCCTTGGTGGTTGATACAGAAGAGAACTGGGTGATGCCGTTAATGAGACCCGCTTTCCCCAGGTTGAGGTTAATCGTGCGAACCGTCGGGTCTCCCGCAACACGGTAGTTGGCGTTAACCATCAGGGTTCCCTGGTTCTGCTCATCGGGAGTCCCTTCATCGGATGCCGATATCAGGCGGCCGTCAGGAGAGAAGCGAAGGTTAATTCGTCCGCTGGGATTTGACTGGTTTGTCTGGCCGCCGCCCCCTGGTACATCCATAGTGATGGGGGTGGAAGTTCCGCTTATTGCTGCAGAGGCGGTCCACTGGTTGTCACCGGTCTTCCAGAGAATCATGGTCATTCGGTGAGTGTCTCCTTTTTTATCGTAGACATCTATATTAGTCGTGACCCCCGCGGAGGCGCGCATTCTGCCTGTCGCGTTAGGGGGAACAATATTTTTTCGTGAGTCGAGGTTGCATTTGTAGCGGACATTGTTTGTTTCCCGCGCTTCAATCTTGCTGTATACGGGAACGATAATATCTTCAGTTGATCCGCTTGGATTGACTACCATCTGGCCTGCATCATTTCGGGTTGCCATCCAGCCCTGAACCTTAAGGCCGTTTGCCGGATTAACCATGGTACCGTCTTTGTCGAGTCCAAAGGTACCAGCACGGGTATAATAGTTCTTCGCGCCGTCAGCCACTACGAAAAAGCCGTCACCTGAAATTGCAAGATCAGTCATGTTGCCGGTGGTCTGAAGACTTCCCTGGGTGAAAAGCTTGTCGATTGAAGCAATGGTCATACCGAGTCCGACCTGCTTCGGGTTAACACCGCCTTTGTTTTCTTCCGGTTTGGCAGCCCCTGCAACAGTCTGGGAAAGCATATCCTGGAAAGTAACACGGCTGGCTTTAAAACCGTAGGTATTAACGTTTGAGATATTGTTACCAACAACATCCATTCGGGTCTGGTGGTTCTTAAGTCCTGAAACACCTGAAAAGAGTGATCGCATCATAGTGGCATAACTCCTGA
>CAZPEK010000321.1:0-4734 GCA_964585555.1 uncultured Leptospirales bacterium
AAAACAGCCATCGAGGCAGGGATCTTCTATCTATTTGGTCTGACTTTAACATGCGGAATTAGCACTATACATTGTAAGCCTGTCAAGTTGTTTCTCAGTTTTTGGGTCAGTTTTAAAAAAAACCGCTTCTTAAAGAAGAAGCGGTTTAAATCAAAGTGACTGGTAAAAAATGTTCAGTAAGAATACAGGATTCTTTGGGTCACGATTAATCCTGATTGATAGAGCATATCATATATTAATTAATATGGCAATTGAAATTTTTGAAGGGTTGATGGTTTTTAATTGCTGAGATATTTTCTCCCCACTATTCAGAGGGTCTGTTTTCACCAGCTGCAAAAATTTTTCAGGAAAACAAATATTTAAAAAATAATACTTGCAATATTCTGCAACTGTGAAACTATGAAACTATGCAATTATTGGAAAAAGAGAGATAAATATGTCAGCAACTAAAGAATATGATATTTTTAAGGTTCACGCCGATTTTTGCAAATGTCTGGCTAGTGAAAAACGGCTTAGAATTTTATGGTTACTTCATGAAGGTGAACAGAGTGTGACAGAATTAGCGGAACAAATTGGAATACCTGTGGCCAATGTTTCACAGCATTTGCGGATTCTAAAGAATTTTCAGGCCGTAGGTGAGAAAAAAATCGGGAAGCAGGTCTTTTATCATATCACCAATGAAAAGTTTATTAAAGGCTGCAGGCTTATCAGGGAAGGTATTATAGAAAATCAACTTTTAAAAACAGAGAGTTTTTCTGACGTGGGAGATTGATTTTCTTTTAAAAAGAATAAAACAAGAGGATAGCAGTTTAAATTTTTTAAATATTTTGGTCGTTTAACGGGTATAATCTTACAGCAGGGGTTGTGATAACTCCTGCTAAACTATCCTCTTGCTGAAACATAGATGTGAATGCTGAATATATAAAGAGTATTATATTCATATATTGAATTATAAGGGATAAAGTAATTTTGGCAAATACTCTCTCCTTTATATAGATAATGTTAATAGCAGGCAGTGCACATATCAATGCATTGATTCTTCCCGTGAGAGAAATCTCGCGTGGATTACATATCGCTGTAGACACCATGGCATGTATGCAGATGTAATGAGAGGGAAATTTATGAAATTTAACAGGAAAAAATTTCTTAGTGTAGCTGGAACAGCTACTGCAGTTTTTATTTCAAAAAGTAAAAAGAGTCTGGAGGCTGCATGGAAGTCAAATGCTCCAGATGATCCATATGGATGTCTTGTCGATGTAACAAGATGTGTTGGCTGCAGAAGCTGCGAAAAGGCCTGCAATGAAGTTAACAGCCTTCCTCAACCTGATATCCCCTTTGATAATACCTGTATTCTTGATAATAAGCGCCGACCAGATGATAAAGCCTATACGGTCATTAATAAATACAGTACCGGTAAAACCGATCGCCATGATGAACTGATCTGTTCATTTGTTAAAGTGCAGTGTATGCATTGTCAGGATCCGGCTTGCGTGTCTGCCTGTATTGTTGGGGCATTAACGAAGGAAGAAAATGGTGCAGTTATCTGGGATGCTGATAAATGTATAGGATGCAGATACTGTATGATTGCCTGCCCTTTTCAGATTCCCGCCTATGAATATCATAATGCTTTCACTCCCAAGGTTCAGAAGTGTACATTTTGTTATGACCGGATCAGCAAGAAGGGGGGTGTTCCCGGCTGTGCGGAAGTGTGTCCTACAGAAGCTATAACTTTTGGTAAAAGAAAAGATCTATTATATTTTGCCTGGAACAGGATTAAAAAGGATCCAGGCAAGTATGTTCATAAGGTTTATGGCCAGAAAGAGGTAGCGGGAACCTGCTGGCTTTATATTTCAGACGTGCCTTTTGAAAAGCTTGGATTTCTTAAGCTGCCGTCAGAACCGATGCCGCGGCTGACTGAGTCCATTCAGCATGGACTGTTTAGTTTCTTATGGTCGCCTATTGCACTCTTTGGCGTTTTTGCTGGGATTATGAGACATTTTCATCTGAAACATGAAAATGCAGAAATGCAGGTAGAAGTTAAAGGGGAAGAAAGAATATGAGTACACATATGCCGGCACCAACAGGTACAAAGTTCTGGACAGCAGGAGTTCGTATCATGGTCGTTATGATGGACATTGGCGCAATTTTCGCCATTGTAAGACTCCTGGCGGGTCTGGGTTATGTAACGAATCTTGACAATCAGCATCCCTGGGGAATCTGGATTGCAATAGATGTTGCCACAGGGGTTGTTCTTGCTGCCGGGGGCTTTACCACAGCAGCTCTCGTTTATATTTTCGGGCAAAAGTATTATAAGGCTCTGGTGAGACCTGCCCTTCTTACTGCAGTTCTTGGATATACCTTTGTTGTTATTGGCCTGGCACTTGATCTTGGTCGATACTACTCAGTGTGGCATCCGCTGATTTATCCCCAGCCGAACTCGGTTCTTTTCGAGGTCGGTATGTGTGTAATGTTTTATCTTACGGTTCTTTATATTGAGTTTATCCCGATTGTCGCAGAGAAATATCATGGGAAAGTAAATCTGCCTGGGGTTCTGTCCAAATTAAATAAACCGGTTGATTACTTCCTCGGTTTTTTTGAGGATAAAGTAGAAAGTGTAATATGGGTTTTTATTATTCTTGGTGTCGTTCTGTCTCATATGCATCAATCAAGTCTCGGGACATTGATGCTGATTGCTCCGACAAAAGTTCATCCTCTCTGGTATACGCCGGTTATGCCTCTTATGTTTTTACTTTCTGCGTTTGCCGTGGCATTCCCCATGGTAATTTTTGAAACGACAGTTGTTACTAAGTCATTAAAATTTAATGATGAAATGGAATACTTAACGCCCCTTTCAAGATTTGCCCTGTTTCTTCTTGGAGCATACCTGTTGTTGAAGGTGGGGGATATGCTGGTGAGAGGTACTTATGTATACCTTTTTGATGGTACAACTGAAAGTAATTCATTTCTTGTGGAAATATTAATAGGTGTGATTGCTCCCTTTATATTGTTGTTTTTTAAGAAGATACGAGAAACCCGAAGGTGGCTTGCGAGCGTGGCAATGATGATTATAGGAGGAGTTGTTTTAAATCGGATTAACGTTTTTCTTGTTTCCTATAACCCTCCTTATGCTGAAAAAGCTTACTTTCCTGCGATAGGTGAAATAGCAATAACCATGTCTCTTATTGCTGCAATCATGTTTATTTATCGGTTTGCAGTGACATATCTGCCAGTCCTGAGCTCTCGTCCAGAGGAGGTGGAATAATGATACGGTTACAGAAATATATTTCAATCTTAAAAGAAAATCCCCTTATTACCAGTGCCATATTAACCGTGCTGGTTGTTGCTATATTTTTAGCTCTTTTTAAAATCAATCCCTTTGTTGGTGAGGTTCAGACAATTACCGGAGCCACACCGGTTGTAAGTATTCCCGATGTTACCGCAAAGGATTATCTTGAGGCTCTTGAAAGATCAAAAGTGATCAACCCCTTTATTATCAAAGTGTCGGATGAATCTGTCTATAACCGAAAACTCAGGTTTGCAAAAAAGGGAATATCTTATGCCAATATTCCTGAGAAATTTTCTTTTTTAGACAGTCCGATTATTAAAAAGGTTGAAGACGCCTATCAGCCGGTGCGATTTATGCACAAAAAACACGCGGCAGTAATAAAGGATTGTACAACCTGTCATCACCATAAGGGAGCTGCCCCTGATGATAAAGATTTGGAAAAATGTTCATCATGTCACCAAAATTCTTTTGACAGCAGGGTGCCTGACAGGGTGGGCCTGAAGGGAGCATATCATAACATGTGCATGGGCTGTCATAAGAAAATGAGAAAAGGGCCTGTTGGTTGTATTGGATGCCATACTAAGAATGTGCCAAATCATTCAAATATGGTTAAACTTCCTTTAAATCCAAAACCTGAGGAAGTAACCAAAAAATGCCTCGAGTGTCATGATAAACAGGGCAGGGATATACTGAAATCAGCTCACTGGCTGTGGAAGGGGCCATCCTCCTATACTGAAGGCCGGGAAAGAGAAATTACCAGCGGAAAGGCCACCAATACGATTAATAATTTCTGTATTCATATAGCTTCTAATTATCCCCGTTGTACAAGCTGTCATATCGGGTATGGCTGGAAGGATAAGCATTTTGATTTTACCGATAAGACAAAAATTGACTGTCTCGTCTGTCATGATACAACGGGCACCTATAAAAAGGCACCTCCGGGAGCCGGTATGCCTGACAAAACAGTTGATCTTCGGTTTGTGGCTAAAAATGTTGGTAAGCCAAGCCGGCAAACCTGCGGCAGCCAGTGTCATTTCAGAGGCGGCGGTGGGGATGCAGTAAAGCATGCTGATATGAGTTCTAATTTACTCAAACCGAGTAGAAACTGTGATGTTCATATGGGTGGTTATAATTTTGAGTGTCATACCTGTCATACCACAAGGAATCATAAGGTCGCGGGAAGAAGCTTTTCTGTTCCTGCAGCAGAAGGAATTAAAAAGTGTGAAGACTGTCATTCAGAAAAGCCTCATTATGGTGGAACAATTCTCGACTATCACCTGAATGAACATACTCAGCATCTTGCCTGCAACACGTGTCACACTCCTCTTTATTCGAAGTGCAGTTCAACGAAGACTTACTGGGACTGGTCAAAGGCGGGGGATAAAAAACGGAAATATACCGACTATACCTCGTGGATGCAGCATGTCCTGCCCGGAGGCTACCTGGCG
>CAZPEK010000322.1:0-4713 GCA_964585555.1 uncultured Leptospirales bacterium
AGGCTTCGAGTAGTGAATGCCTGACTTCCTTTCTTTTTAAAAGCTGAAAAAGCGTATTCAAATCAAGGAGCTCACCCAGGGGGGCCGACCGATTGATCACCGTTAAAAGGCTCTGACTTCCTTTATCAAACTCTTTAGTTTCCTGAAGGAAGTGATCAATGGTCATTTCAGCCGCGTTATCGAGGGAAAGGCCTTCGCCCCGAATGTGAATAATCCGTTCACCGCCTTCGCGGCCCGCCAGTTCACCAATGGCCCGACGGTATTGAAGAAAAGAACGCCGCGTCGCCACACCTGACTCAAAACCCGCGTCCCGGGATTTTCGAATATACCTGCTGTTCAGGGTCTCAACCGGCGAAATGCGGCTGTTTAAAAAGGCTGCAAAACGATTCTGGTAGGCGCTCCCGCGGGCATAAATAGAATATCGGGGAAAAGAAAAATCGATTCCCGTTACAGCAACCCGGGAAAAGCCCATCTTCAGGGCAAGCATCAGGGCCTCGCCCGCAACAGTGCCGGTAACACTGTCAATCGAGCCGATGCGCTCCGGGTAAAGTTCATCAAGAAGCTGCGCCGCGGGATGGGAGTTCAGACTGAGAAAGCATCCCTCAAAGGCGGCACAGGGCCAGAGGCGCTCATAACCTGAAAGCGTACCGACTACCAGGGGCGCGGCGCCCCGTCCCGGGTTCAGGTGCTCCATGATATGGGGCTGCGGGTCTATCGAAACAATACAGTCAACGTCAATCCCCCGGCCCCGCATCACCGGAAGAGCCGAATCAACACAAATAAGAAAGGGCCGATGCTCTGAGTCCTTAAGGCGCATGACGGTTTCATCAAGCCCCGGGCCCGAAGAGAGCACCAGGGCGGTTTTACCCGTCATGGTATCAAAGAGGTCCCGAACCGGGTGAAGTTTTTCAAGGTGACCCAGGCTTTTACAGGCATTACGAAGATAGGCAATACCGAAGGCTTCACGGGTGACCCGGTTGGCCGCCTTGCTGTTGATCACATCTTTTATAACTTCCTTTACCTCTCCATAATATGAGGCAAAGAGACGGTTTGACGCCGGGTGCTCAACCACGGTGAGACGCTCAGAGCCTTCAAGATCGATACGCTGTTCGAGAAGGGGCTTCAGGCCGGCAATTGTACAACCGGTTAAAAAAAGAGGCGCATAGTCTTTTTTCAGAAAGGAAGTACTGCTGTTTGCAGGAAGGTGCTTCTCGATACCCTTAAGAATATCAATAATAATAATGTCACTGAAAGCCCCGGTCATCCCCTCAAGGCCCGCGAGGTGATAGCCGAGACCGAGCCCCAGGACGATCAGTATGCCCCCCTCTGCCGACTTCAGGGCCGGAAGCAGGGAATCCGCCTCACGGCGGGGGTTCCGCCTGCTGTGAAGAGGGCGGGGCTTGCCATCGAGATGCACCAAAAGGGCCGGGTCTTCTCCGGTATTTTCTACAATTTCATATGTTATTTCTAAGGGGTTCATACGTATTTATTGTCGGACAGAAAAAGCCTGCTCATGGCTTTTTTAAAAAAATTTTTCAGGCATGGTGAGCCCCTGTCGAGATATGTAAAGCAGGGGCATAGAAAGCTTTAAAAAACATTTCACCCCACTGGCATATCGGCTTTTGAAAGCCAGGGCCTTTTCTCATTCCCGACTTTTTGAGAAACCTTTTCGCGAATCCATTCAAAGGGAAGATCATCATAGCTCCCGAATTTTTCCACGTACTCGATATAGGGATTTCCCTCATTAGTAACCGAAGGAAGCATTGCATTTTCTATGCCGTTAAATTCAACTACCGGGAGACCTTTCTTTTTGCATAACGCCTTGTTAAAAGTGGCCGCTGCACTGACCCAGGTGCCATTAATTAGAAATTCATTATACCCGTGGCGGGGAAAAATATTATCACCAGTCAGGTCTACAATCTTCCGGGGCACCGTATGATTTCTAATTGCCGCAAAGGCGAGACGGGAAGGTATCCCCGATGCCCTGCCAAGGGCTGCGAGCAGAACAGCCTTCTGGACACAATATCCCTTTCCCCATTCAAGAATCCGTGAGGCGATAAAATCTTCACTGAAAACAGATATCATGTAAAGGTTATAAGGTATTTCATCACGTACATATATAAACAATTTGACTGCTTTCTCAACGTCTCCGGTACATCCTGCGGTAAGATTCTCAGCCTTCTTTATGATCATTTCATTGTCACAATTTATGTGATATGTTGGTTTTAAGTATAATTCTGTCGATTCCATATACAGTTCTCCTTCAATCTTCAGTAAAGTGGGGGCACCAGCATCTGATACATGATCCCGGCGTATTAAAATATTGACAGGAAGTTCAGGCCATGCAAGACTTTTTTTTAATTCCAGCATTGAATAATTACAATAGAGCATCAACTGTCACTAAAAATATTATTTTATTCTTCCAGGGCATGCAGATTGTTTAAGTATTACACACAGGGATCTGACGGAAAAATAAATCATTTTGAGATTAAGCATAGTAACGTGAAAGGTATAAACATTATCCCTTTAGTGAACAACCTTTACTTTAAGAACATCTGCTTCACCGGCAACTAGAAAAAATGACACCACAGTTTTCATAATCCCTCTCGTACAGGCTAATATTACAATAATAAAATTTAAAGTAAATGTAAGGCATGAGTTACAACCCGGACAATCAACAAAGTGATGGAGAGCCTGTCTTACTCTTCTGGCTGCTTCGATTATACACATGCAAAAAATTTTAACTTTTATTATTTTGTTAAAGGAAGTTATACCTGCAGCTTAAATTAACTGCACATGGCAACTGACCACCAGCATCAAATAGTGTTACAGTTAAAGATGATAAGCATGGAGGTGGTGACGAATTCTATCCGACTGGAGGCACAGGATAACTTGACTGAGAACAATGTTTAATTATGCTATAAACCGCAGTATCAAGAAGCGCCATAGGACTAAAACCCTTTAACATTCCAGTATCATGATACTGGAATGTTAAAATATTGTTAATCAGAATTTCAATGTCAATCCGCCCATAAAACCTGGCATAAAGGTAACATCATCGCCCTTATACCAGTTTTCAAAAATAAGATCCATGCGCACCAAAAGAGCTACAGAAAGCATTTTATTGATAGGGATATCGACCCCACCGCCGAACATTACACCAAATGAAGCGTCGTCATTTGCGCCTACACCAAAATACGGACCCAGACCAGTCTGGAAAATAAATACCCAGTGTTGATACTCAGCTATGCCCAGTAAATTAAAATACTCTACATCATAACCGTAAAGTGATTCAACCCAATAAGCATGGATAAAAGCCATATCGATTCCAAAAGAAATACCCGGAAAAGTCTCATAAAGCCCCTGAACCCCGCCCCCCGACTTTAAAGTATCCCAGTCATCAGCCCAGGGCAGATCAACAACAGTACCTCCGACAGTACCATAGGGCCTGACTTTTATAGCTGCATCAACCCTATAATTAAGGAACACCAGAGTAAAAAGAAGAACCAGCAAAACTGTTAACTTTTTCATAATTCTCCTCCATAATTAAATTCACTCAATACAAAAAAACGTAACGGCCTTGAAAGAAAAATCGAGCCACACATTAAGACAATTTAAAAAGATATTATATATAAATTTTTTTAACGATACCAGACAAAAACGTACCGTCAACTTTTTTTTGTTATGCGATAAACCATATCTACTCCAGCTAAAATGCAAAAATCATTCTAGATCTGCTATTCAGGATAGAGATGTTTACAACCAACGTTTCACGAAACAATAAATTTTTCATTGAAATTAAACCAGGCAACTCTACTCGGCTATCTTTTTCCAAAACGTTTTAAATCATTTTCCATAAAGGTTTTAACTTTAACGCTGAAATTGCCGCTAAAAGGATTAAAAGTTTTCCATTTCATATTCTTATCACTGAGAGCAGATGTAAGAGCTTTTGATACAATTGCTTCTGAAAGTGTTTCTGTAAGTCTCTGGGACGGAGTGAAACTGAGAAGTGCACTTTTAACATTTAATGATAGAAGTGACATTAAGAGCTTGAATTCCTGCGTGGTTTCTGCGCCAACAACATTAACAGTAATACATCGATTTTTTATTACCCTGAAGGGGACATCAGGATGTTCCAGACTTTTACAGATGGTTGTTGAATAGCTTGATGTATCAACTGCAAAAGTTGAAACATTCAAACTACTTTTAGTAGAATAAGTAATTTTTTGAGCTTTGTAAGATTTCCCGGCTACCCGGATCATGGTAGTGCCGGGATGACGTTCTTCTTTAACATATTGGTTGTCTCCAGGCACGGCGATCTGAAATTTAAAATCAGGTTTCGTTGGTATTTTAACCGCTAAAAGATTCCCATTTATATCTGCGGTAGAGTAACTGGTTGCGCTGGGACATTTTCCCATAGAACTTGGAAACTTTATACACCTTGTTGTAGATTTTACTTTCACAGTATTATTGTGTACTGCAACTACTTCAAACCTCCCTGCATGTATCATCGCGTCGGGCCCTTTGCCATAGGAAGTTTTATATTCTGCAAAATCTCCAACTTTAGGATTTTTATGAACCGGGAACCTGTTGCACATCTTAAACTGAGCCATCACCTGGTCTCGTATCGATGGATAACAGGAACTCCCCCCAAGGATACCGGGCAGTTAAAGCTTACCTGTGGGTGGTGAGATCGGTGATGAAAAAACTGGT
>CAZPEK010000323.1:0-4695 GCA_964585555.1 uncultured Leptospirales bacterium
ATTATTTCAGTCAGCATTAATCATGTGAAACACCTGCTGATAAAAAAAGAGTTTTTCCTGATTGCACAGATAAAGGTAGCTCGGGATGCCCTCTGGGGAGAAATGGAAATCGCAAAAAAAATACAGACATCCCTGCTCCCTGAAAAAAACATACTGGGCAATTATCGAATTGCTGCAACCATGGTTCCCGCTGAAGAAGTTGGTGGAGACTACTATGATATTATCTGCACTGAGGCGGGAGAACACTGGCTGGCTATCGGCGACGTATCAGGACATGGAGTTGAATCAGGCCTTATTATGATGATGGCCCAGACAAGTATCTTTTCACTGGTAAGCAGCAACCATGACATGCTGCCATCAGATATTGTCAGGCATGTCAACACGGCAATTCGAAACAATATCTACCGGCTTAATTCAAACCTCTATATGACTCTCCAGGTAATACGCCTGAAAGAAAATGAAATTCAGGCTGCAGGGAAACATCAGGACATATTAATATACCGAGCAAACAGCAGGGATGTTGACATTATCCCAACCATAGGGACATGGATAGGCCTTACTGACTTTCTTGGAAACATGATGGTTAACCACAGCATTAAAGTCAACCCCGGCGATATCATGCTCTTCTTTACCGATGGTATCACTGAAGCTGAAAATAAGGATGGAGAAATGTTTGGTTATGACCGTCTCATTAATGCCCTGAAAAAAAATGCATCAAAACCTGTTGAAGATATCGTACAGAACCTGCTTAGTGAAAGCAGAAGCTGGTTTAAAAAGCAGGCTGATGACATTACACTCATTGCAGTAAAAAAAGAAAAATAAAAATCCCTTTCACTTCTTCATACGAGATGCTCAGATATCCTGCCCCCCCTTAATAGATAAGACTGAGGGAATCAATAAACCGGGCAAAATCTTTAAATGCATTCAGTGCGGGAGAAGTCGATTCGGTAACTTCACATCCAATTCTTATTCCCTGGCTGTCTTTTTCAGAATATACTATTTTAAGAGATAGAGGAAGTTTAATTTTACCCGTTATATGAAAGTAAACTTGAATAATATCGCCTTCACTACAAGTATCCCCCGGCTTACAGTAAAAGGCAAGGCCATTCTCATTCATGTCCTTAATCTTGATTTTCCCTTCACCCTTTGAAGGAATAATCAAATAAGCGCCAACAATTTCCATGAGTTCATTTCTCTGATAACCTCTATTTTCTGACATGACAGCAACCCTCTGATATTGTGGAGACCAGAACAATTATTACACTCTTTTCGTTATATATTCAATCAAATATTCTTCAAATTATGAACAAATGAATGATCGATTTATCTTGACCTGATAGTTTTCAGAGAAGTAATTTTTTTCCTTGAAAATAAAAAAATTTCACTTAAAATCACAGTAAATAAAAAGACCGTCCAATAGTTACCATAAAAAAACATACTCTCGCTCAGAGACGGGTTACAGGTGCTGAAATACTATGAATATTCAACAGGCAGTTAAATGGCTCAATTTAAAATTTGAAGCCTCGCTGGAGGCACAGTTTCGTGATGATTACTTTGACCGTTCATTAATAATCATGCGAATTTCATTAATTCTCGGGTTAATCCTCTATTCTTCCTTTGCGATTCTTGATATTCTCATCGTGCCGGAAACAAAATACAGTATCTGGTTTATCCGCTTTCTCATTGTAGTACCATCACTAATCGGAGCATACTCCCTTTCATACACTTCCTTCTTCAAAAAAAACAACCAGCTTGTACTCAGTCTCACAGGAATAATCCTCGGTATTGGCATCGTTGCCATGATTGCCCTGGCAAAGCCCCATGAACTGGGACACAATTTTTACTACTCGGGGCTTTTCCTGGTCATCATGTGGATTTACGCCCTTGCGCGGCTCCAGATTCTCTATGCGGTCTTTGCTTCTCTTATGGTGGGACTTGCTTATATCGTTGTTGAAACGGTTTTCAACCAGAGACTCGCGGGAGGAATCGGCACTGATAATTTTGCCATGTTTATAAATAACAATTTCTTTTTTCTTTCTGCCAATATAATCGGCATCTTCGCCTGTTACACCATTGAATATTATGGAAGAAAAGATTTCCAGCAGCGGCAAATTATACGAGAAGAGCAGAATACTACACTGGCCCTGTTAAACACTGTTGATGAAACCGCAGTCGAACTTCTTCAGGGAAGCAGCGAGCTTATACAATCAACTGCCAAAATTGATGAGATTATCGGAGAGCATGATGAACTCATGTCAGAGGTCTTTAATATTACTGACAGTATATCAGGCAGTATCAATGAAATCCGCAGCAAGTCTGACTTTCAGTACACCACAGTTGAGCAGAACTTTTCAAAAATCCAGGAAATTTCACAATTGATGGAAGGAATTTTCAATGACACTTCAGCTCAAAGCATTAAAGCCGGAGATGCCCTGAAACTGGCAAAAATTAATGAAGAAAACATTACTGAAACAATTTCGTCTATTACCGACATGAAAATGAATTCTCAAAAAATAGAAGAAATTTCAAAAACCATTAGTGAAATAGCAGACCAGACCAATCTTCTTTCCCTGAATGCGGCAATCGAATCCGCACGGGCCGGTGAACAGGGAAAGGGCTTTGCTATTGTAGCCGATGAGATATCCAAGCTGGCAGCCATGAGTATAGATTCTTCCAAAGAAATAAATGAAATCATTAAAAGCACCGTACATAACATTGAAAATGTTTCCAGCAAAATTGAAAACCTGGCACAATACCTGAATCAGATTATTTCTTTTGTTAAGGAAAACTCAGATTATATGCTCAACCTGAAAGACAATACCCGTCATGAGTTTGAAGAAAGCAAGGTTCTCTATTCATCAACAGTTGAGGTAGATAAGGCGGCCCGGGCGGTTATAGATTACACCGAAGACCAGTCAGGGCTCGTGCAAAAAATAATCGACTGGTCAGAAAGAATGCGGGTTCTGGGAGAGGATATCCCCCGAAACCTGAGAGATATCCAGGGCCTTTCTGCCCGACTTGAAAAGCGTTCCCGGGATATGAATGAGACTTTGAAGGATAAAAATATCTCCTGAAAAAATTATTTTTTCAAGAGTATCTCATGTATGTTTTAAATCACAACAGGAGACCTCATGAATAACAATACTGCAATTCTTGCCATGAGTATAACCATGACAGGCATCTTCTCATGTTCCACCAAAGCCCCATCAACTATTGGAGTAATTGAAGACCATCTTCACCCGTGCCCAGGAAGCCCCAATTGTGTTTCATCCTTCGAAAAAGACCAGAAGCATAAAATAAAGCCACTGGTTTTTTCAGAAGAACCCCATGAAGCGATAAAACGCCTCAAAACAATTGTACTGGAAAAGCCCCGGGCTGCTCTCGTCTCGGAAACCGATACCTATATGCATTTTATATTTAAAAGCCGCCTCTTCCGTTTTATAGACGATGTCGAATTCCTTCTTGATTCAAGGAGCAAGCTGATCCATCTCAGGTCTGCTTCGCGGAGCGGCTATTCTGACATGGGTGTTAACCGAAAACGTATGGAAGAAATCCGCAGAGATTTCTCAAAAAAATAGATCTTACTTTTTTCAGCATCTCAAGAAGAAAAAACGATATCCCTGAACCGCTGGAGTATCATTTTTCCTGAAGTGTCATCTTTTACCGATGAGAGGAGATGAGAAACATTAAAGCCCTCTGCTTCCAGATCTTCAGCCTGGCATGAAATGTATGCCCTCATTATTTCAGCATTAAATTCAGGATGAAACTGCACACCCCAGGCAGAAGAAGAGAAGGAGAGGCAGTGATTCCCGTCCCGGTTTCCCGCAGCAACACACCGGGCTCCACTGGGGACTTCTGCCACGGTTTCTCGATGAGAGGCCTGTACTGAAAACCTGCCCGGAAGCACGGAAAAAAGATCATCACCCCATGCCGTATCCTCCAGGGATACCGATACGGTTCCGATTTCTCTTCCCCCGGGAAGAAACCCGACACGTCCGCCAAAGAGTTCCGCCAGAACCTGGTGCCCGTAACATATACCGAGAATCGGCAGGTCAGAAGCCTTATATTCACTGAGAATTTTCATAAGCCGGTCCTGCATCGCCGAACCCGCCGTGACCAGGTTTCGGGAACCGGTAATAATAATACCTGCCGGGGATTCAGAAAGAACCGGTACCGGTTCACGGGTAAAATCTGCAACATAAACCCTGTCTGCCGGCAGGTCCATACCCTCAATTATAAAATCCTCAAAATCCCCCAGTTTATCTTTGACTGCAGGCAATGCTGACCCGGTTTTCAAAATTAGAATAGATTGTTTCATATCGTCAATTCAGTACCTGTAGCCCGATATTACTTGGGCCTGAGGGGTTAAGACCGACCACAGACTTTATATGTTCCTTCTGAATATTTTTCACAGGTTTTCCCTGCTGAATTATATCCGTGAAAATACAAATTCTCGTGATTTTAGTCAACTAATGAAAAATAATCTTGCATATAATTACCGCCCAGGTATACTGAAAATATAAGGATATTGTCCCGAATGTTTTTCCGGTTTCCCATGAGATATATTTTCAGTATAATTATAATTTTTTTGTTCAGTCTGCACTCCGCTTCTGCGGGTCAGTTGTCTCCTGTTATAATTAATGATGCCGACAGTATACACCAAATCGGAAAAGAATTACAGTACAGAAAGGACAG
>CAZPEK010000324.1:0-3086 GCA_964585555.1 uncultured Leptospirales bacterium
GTACCTGAAGAGGTACTCCATCTGGAAGGCGATGTGACGGTATGAATCGAGCTGGTAGCGCAGGGTCAGATCCATGCCCGCAACAGCTGACTTCCCCTCTAAACCATAGCCCCCGACTTCGTCTATATTACGATTGATACGGGTCTGCCCGAAGGCCCCGGAGATGCCGGAAAGAATCGTAAGGTCATCGATGTCAAAGGAAGTTTTCACAAAGCCGGTATAGAGCTCCGGGTATTCATAACCTTTCACTTGGGTAGTTGCATCAATTGTAAAACCCTCGATGCCGAAACTTCCTTCATTACTGCCCCTGAAAATTTCAGCCCCCGCCAGGAGGTAGATGTCAAGGGGGGCTGTCCAGGTAACATGGAGCCCCACGTCACCGAGCCCCTCGGCGGTGAAGAAGTAGCCGTTTACCAGGGGAACATCGGCAAAATCCTGGGAGTGGGCATGCTGGCTGTTGAGGCGCCCGAAGCTGCTTAAGAATTTTCCCCCCCGAATCATAACACCCCCCGGCAGGGCGGTGCTGTTGATGTAGGCCTCTTCGATGCCCGCGTGTTCGAGTCCAAAGTGAAAAACCGCATAGAGGTCAAAATAGGGGTCAACGGCAGATTGAAGAGTCAGCTCTCCATAGTTGAAGTTAAAGCCCCGGTTAACATTCATCTCGCTGGCCTCAGGAGAGACGCCGGAGGTTGTCATGGCCCCGTAGGCTTCATTGTCCGCGTTTCGGTAGACTCCTGAAAAATCTGCAATAAAAGAAATGTCGGGGATCAGCTTTGACTGAGAAAAGGGTGATCCGGATTTCTTTTCCTTTGATTCTGCGAGATAGGCGCTGTAATCTTCGGCCATCAGCGGGATGGTCAGGATCAGCAGCAGCAATAGTACTATATTTCTGATTACAGGTATTCCTGTCATTGATTATGCTCCTTGTTATATAAAGTGTTGAACTGGCTTTTGCTTATTTCAGGTCAAAGTTATTAATTTGAAAAGGAAGTATACTGAAAAATTACCATATAAGCAGAATTGGCATAAGACCCTTTTCTCTTTACGTGGGGGCACCCATGCCCTGGAATAGTGAAATTATTCTGTAAAGGGTAAAGCCAGGTAAGCCGTGATATGGAAATTTTTCTTTATGCAGGGGGAGCATTGGGGTAGGCGGTGTTATAGTGGAGAGAAGAGGCCACTTCAGGCCTGCATTCTCTTGTAACTACAGGCGTAAAAAGGTTTTCAGGAAGAAAAAGCTTAATTTCCGTTGATTCAATGGCCGTATACTGCTGAAGAAAAAGGTCATTAACGCAGTTGTTCTTCTCATGCCCATCATCGTGGGTATGCCCGTAGGAAGCGGCAACTGCAACGACAAATGCCGCTAAAACAGCGAGCATCACCAGCTTCGGGAATTTAGATTTTCTTTGTGCGCTCATTTATAATTCAGTCTTCTTGTTGTGCTGTTCCGGAAAATTCTTTAGAATATGTTACACTTTCCATGATATTCGGGGCTGTCAAACATTTAATTGCCCTGATGCAATAATTAACTGGACAGTTTTTCTTTCTTGCTTTATTAATTAGGTATCTATAACGTGCCCTTTTCTCGGGATATGTGTAAAAATTTTTTAAGAATCTTTTAAAAATCAGTATCTTATAGAGAGAAAAAGAAGAGGCAGCAGACTTCCCCCCATATGTTGAATCGGAGGTTTGTACAACCACCGGTGATGTAAATCTAATAAATGAGCCCGGGAGCCGGAGTGCTGCACTCTGAAAACTTCCTTTGTATGATGAAAAGGAAGTAAAATCTAACAAAGCCGCAAGGAGGATTATTGTGCGTGCAGCAATTTTTATAGACGGAGCATATCTGATTCAGTTGATGAAGCAAAACAACATCGCTCCCAACTATGCAAATCTTACCGATTATCTGGTAAAACCTTTGAGGAAATCAACTCAGATTGACCTGCTCAGGTGCTACTTTTACTACTGTGCTCCCTGGATGTCCATGGAACCGTCAGACAGTGAAAAGAAACGAATGGAAGAACATGACATCTTTATGAAGGAAATAACAGGCATTGAGCGATGGGCAGCCCGCCTCGGGGTACTTCAGCGCCGCTGGGACGGCAATAAAGAATATTTTGAGCAGAAGCGGGTTGACGTTCTTTTATCTGTTGATATGGTTCGTCATTCAGCAGCCGGCCATATTCAGCATGCTATACTGGTTGCCGGAGACAGTGACTTTATTCCCGCTGTTCAGGCGACCCAGGAATCAGGCGCCACGGTGACCCTCTGGTGCGGTGAAGAGAATACCATACACAAAGATCTAAAGGATCTGGCTGATGTGGTGCATGTCTTTGACTGGAAGAAATTTCCCGGAAAGAAAACAAAAGCCCCGGGAAAGCCCCAGGCCCAGAGAAAAGCTCAGGCAAAGAGACCGCCCCGGGAGAAAAAGCGGAAGGTGGTTACCTTTGATACCGAGGCGAAGAAAAAGTAGTACTGGTATATCTATGATGCCTTACATAAAAAGGGCTCCCCAGGTGGGGAGCCCTTTTTTGTCTTTCCATAAACCGGTCGCCGAGACAACCGGTTTATAAATATCCTTTTAATCATCAAAAACTGAATAAATCATCCAGAGAAGACGCAGCACCTCTATGTAGAGCCACACAAGGGTGATCATCAGGCCAAAGGCGGCATACCATTCAAAGTCCGCCGGGGCCTTCTGGGCAACCCCGTCATCAATCATTTTGAAGTCGAGGAGCAGGTTCAGGGCGGCAATAACAACAATAAAAAGACTGATGCCGATACCAATGGGACTTGCTTCATGGAGAAAAGGGCCGCTGATTCCGAAACAGCCGAGAATCCAGGTCGCCAGGTAGACGAGAAAAATTCCCCCGGTGGCGGCAACAACACCCTTCGCAAAGCTGTTGTTTACTTTAATGAGACCTGAACGGTATACAAAGAGCATGGCAAAGAGAATGCCGAAGGTAATCAGCACCGCCTGAAAAGGGACACCGGGCATCATGTGGTTGTAGTAGGCTGAAATCCCCCCGAGAAAAAGTCCTTCTGAGAGTGCATAGAGTGGTGCGGTAACTCCCGCCCGCACTGAA
>CAZPEK010000324.1:3128-4646 GCA_964585555.1 uncultured Leptospirales bacterium
GGCGAAGATCAGGCCGGCAACAAGGCCGAAGATCATAAGTGACCAGCTTTGTTCAAGGCCCCGGCTCCAGGTAAAAAGGGCTGTGGCAGATGCCATCAGCAGGAGGAGACCTATTTTATTAATGGTTCCATTTACGGTCATGGCCTCGCTGGCATAAAGTGCCCGGGGGGCCTGACGGTCTGCAAGTTTTTTTAGTGCGGGATTTTTTGTTCTCATTGTGTCCTCGTAAGATAATTTTAGCCCCTTCTTCCCCCATCCCAACAGCCCGGGGTTTAAACCCCGGGCTGTTGGGATGGGAGGAGAAGGCATTGATTATAATGGTACATTTTTAGCGGCTCAGGTTACAATCAAAAATTGAGAAATATATTGCCTCAAAGAAAATTATCGATACTTTTTTAGTTTTCCAGCCGTCTGGACGGTTAATTTATTGACGTAAAGCTTAACGGTGTTATAATGCCCATATATAAAAAGATTTAATAATTTTGGTTTAACTAATTTTCTGTGAGGTGTGATTCAATGGTATCAAAAAAGCTACTGGTGTACTTGTGTCTTTCTTTAGCTCTACTTCCTTTATCGTCATGTGATAATGCAGAAGAAGTCTCTGATGCGTTATCTGGTGACACGGTTACTGTTACTGATCCTGTTCCAGGGGTTGATGACGAAACTGTTGAACCTGAAATAATTGATGATTCCCCCTATGCCTTTATCCATGATACAGGTCTTCGGATTGTTTCCCGTTATGAGGGAACAGAGACCAGAATTGCCGCCAATGTATTTATTCCTAAAGTGAAACGGGAAGGCCAGAAACTGCCGGCCATAGTTTTTATCAACAGCTGGGCAATGGATGAGTACGAATATGTTATTCAGGCCGCAAAGTTTGCCGCCAAAGGCTATATTACCATCAGTTATTCATGCCGGGGCTGGGGGCAGTCAGGGGGCGTCGTAAAGATGGGGGGTAAGGAAGACTGGGCTGATTTCAGCGCCATAGTCGACTGGCTTGAAGATAATACCCCTGTTGACGTTAACAATATCGGTGTAAGCGGTATCTCCCTTGGAGGAGGGGGCTCACTGCATGCCATTTCCCATGATCCCCGGGTTAAGACTGTCGCGGCTCTCAGTTCATATATTGATGCGGCAAAGAGCCTTTATTCTGATGATACGCCGCGGCTGGTATGGGGATTTATGCTAATCGCCACGGGAACTATTCTCGCTGAGATGAACCAGGAACTCTATGATGTATATTTTAATACCCTGACGAACACGGACATCGACTGGCTTCTTGAATGGGCGGCAGAACGCTCACCAGCTTCGTATGTTGATGATATAAACAAGATGAACAAGCCCGTGTATCTGGGCCACAACTTCGGCGATCATATGTTCAGGCCAGATGTTACTATTGATTATTTCAACAGCCTGACAGTTGATCATAAGCGTCTTGACATGAACCAGGGAACTCATGCCACGGGAGAGGTTCCCGGCCTGGCATCACTTCCCAACTATACCTATGATAATGTACAT
>CAZPEK010000325.1:0-4644 GCA_964585555.1 uncultured Leptospirales bacterium
TCACCAGTATGTTAAACTATTGACAAAAAGCACCGGACATGCAACGCTTTTTTAAGTATTAATGGATATGGTTAGTCGAAAAGAAAGAAAAAAATCAGTAACTTTTATTTAACACCGTTCAGGTGACATATCGATGCTCTTTATCTGTCAGACTATAACGCGGAAATGATTGATGGCTTCCCCATCGGTGGTAAAAATCTTGATAAATTCATGAAGGTTGACAACCTTAAAGATAGACATGATCTCTGAAGTAACATTAGCAACGATCAGGTCTCCCCCTTTTTGTCTAATCTGCTTAGCCCCGGAGATAATGGCCCCTATTCCGGAACTGTCGATATATTCAAGATCGTGGCAGTCAATGAGAATTTTTTTCCCTCCACCTGCATTAAGAGAATTAAAGAGAATAATAAATTCTTTCGAATTGTCCACATCAACTCTTTTCATGGTCTTAATTTTAAAAACAACCATGTCATAATCGATATTATTTTTTTCAACAGACGACAGCTTTAATATTTCCAGAAAAAGGCTCATTAATTTTATACCTTTATATACCTGAAGTGGCTCACGACTTCTTTCCTGTCATCGAATATTTTAAGGAACTTATCCAGGTCAAGGGGAGCTATTATATGTTCGATCTGGCTATTAACACGGAAGAGAACCAGGTCACCGTCTGTTACCCTGACAAGCTTCGTCACATTGATGACCGCTCCGATTTCATTACTGTTTATAGTATCTACCCTGCTCATATCGATAACAATTTTATCGATTCCACCTGCGACAATTGTTTTCATGGCAATCAAAAACTCATCCACCATATTGCAGCCGAATATTGTCCCCCCATCAATATTCAGAACAGTTTTTTCCAGATCAGCTGCTCCCGTTTTCACCGGAACAGAGCTGAAAAACTCTATTTCCATTATTTTATACTTCATTAATTCGTGGTCCTGATATTATTTCACACAACGTTGTCACTTATCTTTTTCAAGAGTACATGATAAACATGAACCTGTCAAGCTATTTGAACATTCTGGTCTGTGAGCACCTCCAGAATTATATTTTCAAGAACCTGCGCATTGTGAAGATACCCGAGCTGTTCCCTGGCCTTTGACGAATCAATATAATGAAAAGAGCTCCCCAAAAGGGCCTGCTGCCGGTTCATCATTATGTTCATCTTTGCCAGGAGCGATGCTCCACGGGGCCCGATGGTCACGATGGGTAAGGAAGAAATGCTCATCCCGGGAAAGTGTTCTTTCGCAAGGCGACGCACCAGGAAAGCAAATTCTTTCATCGACATGTTCTCCCCACCGAAAAGCCAGGTCTCTCCGGCAGCCCCTTCTTCAAGGGCCTTAAGAATCCCATGGGCAACTGCCTCTACAGAAGTATAGCTCGCGCCGCCTGCAAGTACCGGTATGCCTTTCAGCGCCCTGCGAATAAGCCCCACGGTTGTCGTGGTGCGCCCTCCCCGTTCAGGCCCCACCAGTGACCCGGGCTGCACTATACAGACAGGAAGAGATTCTTCCTTTACTGCCTTCATTATAATCTCTTCTGCCTCACGTTTAACATCGCAGTAGACCGCAAGGCCCTTACAGTACTCATCGCTCTGTTCATTCACCAGGAGATGAATGCTCCCCCTGACCGCATTAAAGCCCCGGTACGCAACACTTCCCCCAAAAACCATTTTTTTAAGTATGTTTTTTTTATAAAGAACTATTGCCAGGGCGGCAAGGGATTCAACCGTTTCAACATTGATACGCCGTGATGTTTCATAATCATGATGATAGTCAACCCCGCCGACCAGAGAAACCATATAAGGAATTTTTTTTTCTTCAATCCATGTCTCAAGCCTGAGGCAGTCATCTTTAACCAGAAGGTCTCCGGTAAAAATTTCATCAGCATACTCATCGATCGCGTCTGTTGCCTCGCCGGGAAGCACCATGGCGCAGACAGTATAACCGGCATGATAAAAAGCCTCACAGACGCGAATACCGATAAAACCTGTGGCTCCGACGATTAAAACTTCCTTTTTCATTCTTCTTTTTTTCCCTGAAATTTATTCAAATTTCAATATAAATGTGTTTCAGGTCCTGTTTTTCTCTCTGCAAGAAAAGAATAAACTTCCTTACCCATTATCCTTTTCTTCAGAAGAATAAAAAGTAAACATATTTTTACCTTTTTTCTTTGACTCATACATCGCGTCATCGGCCTTTTTAATAAGCCCATTGATGTCATCACCGTCACGGGGAAAAATACTGATACCAATGCTTGCGGTCACCCTGGCACTAATGCCATTTATATCAAAGGGGGAAGCGATAATCTCTATTATCCTTGAGGTCACCTGAATAATATCTGCATCATCAGAGACACTTTCCAGTATAATTGTAAACTCATCGCCTCCGAGGCGGGAAACAATATCAACCTCCCTGACCATTGATCTGAGCTTTCCAGCAACATTCTGAAGAAGAGAATCACCGCCATCATGACCAAACTGGTCATTCACCTCTTTAAAGCCATCCAGATCAAGAAACAACACAGCTATGTACTGGCTCTGTCTTTTTGACCGCGCCAGGACCTCTCCCAGCTTTTCATAAAAGAGCCGCCGATTCGGCAGTCCGGTGAGAGCGTCATGGGTTGCCATATCTGTCAGTTTTTGCTGGGCATTTTTCAGTTCGGTGATATCAACAATTACCGCGATTATGCTTTCTATATTGCCGGAAGGATCACGTAAGGGAGTAACAGACAGCCCCGACCACATGATGGAATCATCATTTCTTATAAATTGTTTTTCCATAGAAAAATTAGCTATGACGTTCTCAACCAGTTCTTCTAAATATTTTTTGGTGCGACCCTGATCATCGGGGTGAGTGTAATATAAAAAATCTTCACCGATGATATCCTTTCTTGTTCGACCGAGCATCACAAGCCACTGGTTATTACAGTCAGTGTATCGCAGGTTTCTGTCGATAACCGCAATCCCCATACCTGCATTATCAAAAATTGTCTGAAGGCGTTCCTCGTTTTCTCGTATTGCCCTCTCTGCAATATGTTCACGGCTCATATCACGAACCTGGGCGAGGTACCCGAGACTGCGAATAGCAGAGACCTCAACTTCAATATAGGCAGTCCCGTGGCGCATTGAATCATAAATGCCCTTTTTTCTGATTATTTCGAAATCAATTTCAGTTGTGAAACGCAACGATCTTTTCATGTCGAGAGCGCCACGGTCTTCAACAGAAAAAACAATGTTATCGAATAAATTTTCCTTTTTGATACTTTCAATCTCGAGTATTCCAAAAATTCCAAGGGTCGCGGGATTCGCATCAATAAGCAGGCCATCAGTATCGAACATAATAATCCCCAGGGGTGATTGGGAAAAAATTGTCTTAAAGGTATTTTCACTTTTCCGCAGAGCGCCTTCAATTTCTTTTAATTCTGTTATATCAAACATTGAACCGATTATTTCACGGATGCGCCCGTTGCGTGACAAAGGATGAACCCGGGTAATAGTATAAACAGGTGATGCACCCTCTCTTTTATGCCTCACCTCCATTTCAAAGGGAGTTCCTTTCTTTTCAGCTTGTTTCAGTTTATTCTCAAAGAGCTCACGGTCATCATCAATAATAGTTTCCCGGTAGTCAGTAAAGTCACTGTTTTCCTCAAGGCCGATCATCTTTCTGCCGTCTACGGAAATGGTAAATTCTTTATTGCGAATACGGTATTCCCATGATCCGAGACGTGCAAGACGCTGGATATCAGCAAGACGCTCTTCACTACGAAGAGTACTGTCTTCTATAATTTTTCTTTCTGTCATATCCTGGATCATTGCAACAAAGGCGAAATAGTCACCCTCGCCGGTACTGATGACATTAATCATTACCTGTAGATATTTTCTTCCTTCCCGTTTTGAGGGAAAAGCCTGGGGCCGATCGTCACGGCCAAAGTCATACCAGAATTCAATGTTTACATCACGCCCTTCCTTAAGCTCGACGATTATATCTTTATTGACATTTGGATCTTCCAGAATATTATAAGAAAGAAGTACTGCAGGGTCATCGAGACCAAAAAATTTAAGGGCTGTCTCATTGGCGTCGACAAGATCTCCATTTTTATCAAAAAGCTCTATCCCCAGGGGAGCTGTATTAAAAATGCTTCGAAACCGCTCTTCCGTTCTTTCAAGTTTCCTTGTGCGCTCAATAATTATATTGTCTATTTTATCATGAAGCTCAAAAAGCTCAAAACTAAAAGCCATCCTTTCGCCGATATAAGAACCTACCAGCATGAGAACAGTTACCAGTACTGCAACATAGACCTGCATGACCAGCACCCGGTTCACCGGATCGATAAGGCTGAAGATACCAACACCATTACCCGTAGCCGTTAAAATATTTATAACAACCACCACTACGGCAATCATTCCATAGCGGTGATTGAACCGATAAAGAATCCATAGAATAATCGGTATCACCAGATACTGAAGAGAAAACTGGAGAGCCGGGTCGCCTTTTCCCCCAAAAGAAAGAATAACGACAAGAGCAAGAATTACAGATGCAGCGACCAGCTCTATACTTTTTTTTCTGTTAAAATGAACAGGTAGATGGTCTTTCCATGAAAGGAAAACAGAAGCGACCAGGATTATGCTTATAAAAC
>CAZPEK010000326.1:0-3286 GCA_964585555.1 uncultured Leptospirales bacterium
CTGTGCTCTTACTAAGAAGCAGATAATAGATGAAAAGGGCTTAAAACCTGAAGACCTGAGGGATCAGTGGAAGAACCGGGTACCGGGAAAGATCCGTTATATAGCAAAAAAGCCGAAGGTGGAAATAAACTTCCCCTTTGATACCGCGGGAATCTGTGAGCATCCCGCATTCAGTGCGGTCATGGGAATAAAGCATGTAAAAGGGAAGGCGGTGACTGGTTATTCCATAGCGGTAGACCAGAAACCTGTTAAGGCACCGAAGCGTCTTACCACTACGGATAATATGCTCAAGGTTGATAAACTGACAGACGGCACCTGGTATCTTTCGGTGCGGGGTCAGTATTCCCGGTATAAAAATGGTAAAAAGATACTCCACTGGACCGAGCCGGTAGAGACGAAGATTCGGGTTGTCATTCCCGGCACTTCTTCCCCCCTGCTTCGCTACGGTCAGGGCCTCGTTTCGCGAATCAGTGAAGACTTTTTTGTTATCAGCGGCGTCGTGGGGCTTTTGACCTTTTTAACCTTGATGATCGGTTTCGGCACGAAGTTCATGTTTTACTGGAAACTGGCGGGCTATCGGCTGCGGGTGCTGTTGAAGCTGTAGGTAATCCAGGGTACTGATAAATATATTCGAGAACAGTGAACTAAACTGCAGAGAATAGATTTAAATAATGTATTCAATATGCCTTAAATGATCATAAAATGTTTCGCTTGCTTTTGAATTTTTAACAACAAAATATAAACTAAAACTGCAAAAAATGTCTAATAGAGTAAAAGGCCTTTAAAGGAATAAACAGAAACGATGCATCGAAAGCTGAAAATATTGATAATCAGTCTTCTGCTTCCTGTGACCATGACCATGGCTCTCACTGTCAGGCAGATGGACAACCAGGCCCAGAAGCATTTTGACAAAAAGCAGTTCAGCAGCGCCATTGCCCTCTGGCTGAATATTCTCGAAATCGATCCGGAAAATGAGCGTATCCAGAAAAAGATCGAAATGATCTATGAACTGAAACAGCGGAAAGATCTTGCCCTGCAAAAATCAAAGCTGAATTACCGTATCGCCCGCAAGACCATTGATAAGAATTATGAGCTGGGGAAAAGCAAGGCAAAGCTGGCTATTAACAATTATATAACCGCCTACCGTATTGATCCCGAAGATCCTGAATTACAGGATTTGAAGGAAGATATGCGCCGCCTCAACGATCAGATTTCTGCTGAGGAAGAAAAGCGCCGTCTTAACCGGGAGATGAGAATCAAGGCGAAGAAAATACTGCTCCTCGCTCTTGTTGCCATGAAGGAAGAACGTTTTGAAGATGCCCTCAAGCTCTGGGAGGATATTTTAGACATGCTGCCTAAAGACCGGGAGGCCCTGGAAGGAAAAAGAAAGGCAAAGCTCGCAATCGATAACCGCATTAAATATGAAAAAATTAAACGTTTCATGGCAAAGGGAGGTGAGCTGCTGAAGGAGAAAAAATATTCCCTGGCCCGCCTTGAGTATGTTCAGGTGATTAACCTTGACCCGGAAAACAGCGACGCCCGGGAAAAAATTGAAGATATTGATGATGAAGTGGATAAGCAGCGAAGATACCAGCAGCGGCTTCAGCAGGCAGAAAATTTTTATGCCTCCGCGCTGCTTAATATTAAAAAGAACGCCTATGACCAGGCGGAAGAAGATTTGGAGTCAGCCCTTGCCCTGATTGAGAATTACAAAGATTCAAAGCAGCGCCTTAAGGGACTCACACGGCTGCGGAAAAATTATGATGAGCGGGAAAGACGGAGGCGCCTCCAGGTTATTTATCGCGAGTTCCAGGACGGGATACTCGCCTACACGGAAGGGAATTACCGCCGTGCCATTGCTTCCTTTGAAAAAACCCTTCGTCTTGACCCTAAGAACGACCAGGCGCGAAAATACCTCCAGCAGGCAAAGGATGCCCAGGATGTTCTTTCTGAAGAGATAGTTACTGAAAACTCACCTTACTATGATATCGTCAATTCACTGATAATTTCCGGAAAGGAGCTCTATAAGCGTGGAGAGTATATTGAGTCACGGCAGAAGTGGGATAATATTCTAAAACTTTTTCCGAAGAATAAGATGGCTATTGAGTACCTGTTGAAATGTGAATTGAAACTGAATCCCGGTTCCTCAAAGCAGTTCCTGGGAAGAATTGTCGACGAGGGAAAATTGTTGCTGAAAGCAAAGAAATACAACGAAGCCCTTAAAAAATTTAAACTTATTCGTTCAATAGATGCAGGGTTCCCGGGAATTGCCGGATATATCGCCCAGTCAACCAGGGAACAAAAGGCCGCAAAGGTCGTTCTGAATGCGGCAGATCAGCGTACCGTGGCGGGACAGCTGAAGCGTGCAGCCTTTTATTATAAAAAAGGAGGGAAAGATAACCTTCTTGTCGCTTTGAGGGCCTATCGGGCTGTAATCAGAATGGATGCGACAAATGTTCAGGCGGTTATCGGCAGCAATAAAATTGAAGCACAGCTTCGGATTACTCCGGCGGCACAAAGAGTTATAGAACGTCGTCTTACTCCCCGGCAGCGGCTTATGGTAAGAAAATATTACTACAGTGGTATAAACTATTATACCAATAATAACTTTAAGAAAGCTATTGATGAATGGCGAAAAGTTCTTGTCATTGATCCGGGCCATGTTAAAGCTAAGAATAATATCAGGAAATCACTCGGTTTTCTCGGACGGTAACAAGGTATGGCAAAACAGAAAAAACAGAATGGTGAGGGTACTCCTGCGGCACAGGAGACCCGTGATTCTCAGAAAATACGGTTTGGGCTTCGTATAAAGTTTACCCTGGCGATCATCAGCCTTGTAGCAATTATTCTGGGAACTATGACCGCCTATTTCGTATACCGGGAGAGCGATCTTCTGCGGAAGCAGGTTTTTGCCTCGGTGCAGCGGGAAATGGTCCATCTTGCCAACACTGCACAGGAATCGATAGGTGTTGATGAACTTGCAATCATAGCGGCAATCAAAAATTTGCAGAAAATTGATCATTTTCATTATGCATTTATTCTCAATCGGGATGGGCAGATAATCCAGTTTTTTGACCGGCGTAAAGACAAAAGAGCTGTTGGGGAAAAACTTGCTGATGATGTCAAGCGGGGTGCCGGGGAAAAAAAAGACAACAACAATGTCAGTTTAACTGATTATAAAGATCCTGTTTATGCCCGGGGGAAAATTTATGATTTTTCAAAGGTGAGGAAGGGCGGCATTGCTTCCAGCAGTTCGTGGCGGCCCCACAGGATGCCGACACCCGGC
>CAZPEK010000326.1:3296-4637 GCA_964585555.1 uncultured Leptospirales bacterium
AAAGGTAATTCTCAATAAACTTGACGGTAAACCGATCGGAACAGTAATTATTGGCCTTTCTGATAAAATAATAAGAGAAGAGGTTGCCAATGTCATCAAAGTGATAAGTCTGATATCCCTGGTTTTTCTCGGCCTTTCAATAGTAGGTGCTGTTATTCTGGCAACTATTACCATTAAGCCTATTCGAATGCTTTCTCAGGGCGTTATGATCATTGGTGGAGGAAACCTTGATCATAGAATTGAAATTCATCGGTCAGATGAACTGGGAATGCTTGCCCGTGAGTTCAATGATATGACTACCCAGATTAAAAGTGCAAAAGATCAGGAGATTGAGTCACGGCTTATGGAAGAACAGCTGGATATGGCAAAGGATATCCAGGAAGGTCTTAATCCTATGGGCTATTATGATAAAGACGGGATCCAGATAAAGGGGTTTACCCGTGCCGCCAAGGGGGTGGGGGGAGACTATTTTGATTATATCGATATAGATGATTTTCGGGTCGGAGCCCTTATTAGCGACGTATCGGGAAAAGGTGTCCCGGCGTCACTGGTTATGGTTATGATTAGAACAGTTTTTACCTCATATGTGACAAGGGGGGATGTTGACTGCGCCAGTGTTGTCAGTGCCATTAACGACTCTCTCAGTGCTGATTTTGCGATAGATAAATTTGCGACACTCTTTTTTATGATATATGACCGTAAAACCGGAGAGCTTGCTTTTTCTAATGCAGGTCATGGACCGCTTTTCTGCTATCGTTCAGATTTGAAGGCCTGTACTGCCACCAAGCTTGATGGAGTCCCAATTGGTATTATGGACGATGTGGATTACATGCAGGCAAAGGTGAAAATGAATCCCGGAGATATGATTGTATTGTATACTGACGGGGTAACAGAAATGAGAAATTCAGAAAAGGAAGAATACGGACTGAAAAGGGTACAGGAAATAATGTTGAAAAATCATCATCTCAATGCAGAAGAATTTGTAGAGCTTCTGGTCAATGATGTCGATGCCTTCAGGGGAGAGGTTCCTCCCCATGATGATGAAACAATGCTTGTATTTAAGCGGGTAGAGTAGGGTGCGACGAATGGACTGTTAGATCAATTCGTCGTCGTTGTCATATATTTTGAAAAATTTATCCAGTGTAGCAAGTTTTAGAATATTTAATACATCATCATGAATATTCATCAGGGCAAATTTGCCATTGTGGGCCTTCATTTTCTTCTGGCCAGCAACCAGCGCGCCGATGCCTGATGAATCCATGTAGTTCACATTTGCCATATCAACGACTACACTGTTGAATTTACCGTCGGTAATACTGAATAATGCTTTTTTAAGCTCAC
>CAZPEK010000327.1:0-4636 GCA_964585555.1 uncultured Leptospirales bacterium
ATCTATGTCAAGCGGGAGGTCATACAGATCTGTACCGAGAATACCACCGGCACTGCCGCCAACCTGGGCAAATTTAAATTTTTTGCCATCCTTCAGTCCCTTGCCATAGACTTCTATTATTTCCTTGAGAGTAGCTCCCATCGGGAGTTCAATAAGTCCTGTTCTGTTGAGTTTTCCGGAAAGACAATAAAGCTTGGTTCCTGAACATCCGGACGTGCCGGCTGACTTATACCAGTCAGCGCCTTTATTGATGATGAGAGGTACTGACATTAATGTTTCAACATTATTAACATTAGAAGGAAGGTTTTTGAAACCAGAGCCTCCGGGAAAAGGTGGCTTGAAACGGGGATATCCTCGTTGTCCTTCCATTGAATTAATCAATGATGTTTCTTCTCCGCAGACATAGGCTCCGCCGCCTTCCTTTATGAAAATATCAAATTCAAAACCTGAACCATTGATATTTTTTCCAAGAAGATTTTGAGATCTGGCCTGTTCAATGGCCTTTTGAAGACGCTCTATTGACCTGCGGTATTCACCGCGAATGTAAATATATCCGACAGTAGCATCTATGGTGTAGCCGCATATTGCCATTCCTTCAATCAGCAGGTGAGGGTTCTCTTCCATGATTATACGGTCTTTAAAGGTACCCGGTTCGCCTTCATCAGCATTACAGATTACATATTTCTGCATTGGACCTTTAGTTACAAAGGACCATTTCATTCCGGCGGGAAACCCTGCTCCGCCTCGCCCCCGTAGGCCGGAATCTTTCATTAAGGTAATGATTTCATCTGTTTTCATAGACAATGCTTTTGTCAGGCCTTTGTAACCCCCTTCTGAAATATAGCTTTCGATTTCATGGGGGTTTACAATCCCGACGTGTTCAAGCAGCCTTTTTGTCTGACCTTCCTCATCAATAACACATGCTCTGCCTTCAACTTCCGGGCCGCATGCTTCTGATAGAGATGCTTCTTTCTTCTTATAAGAATCAAGAATGGAAATTACTCTGTCAGGTGTGAGGTTGCCGTGAATATCATAATTTACCATCATCGCAGGAGCGACTGAGCAGACGCCGAGACATTCGCATGTTTCAAAATAAAAAAGGCCATCTTTAGTTGCTTCTCCGGCCTGAATACCCAGATGTTTTTTTATAACATCAATAATTGTAATAGAACCCATTGTGTGACAGGGGCCTGATTTGCAGACCCTTATTACAAATTTTGCGCGGTCTTTTGTTTTAAACATTGTGTAAAATTCAACGAAACCGGCAAGAGAACTTTGGGGGAGGTTCATGAGCTCGGCAACAGTTCTTAATGTGCTTTTATTGAGCACATTTTTTCCTGATACCGTTTCAATGTCCCTCAGAATAAGCATCGTATTTTCTTTGTCATTACCATGCTTTTCTATAATATCTGTTATTGTTTGATTGTTCATTTTATCCTCCCTATACATTGACCTTTTCAATTTTACATGCACAGACTTTATATTCTGGAATCTTGCATGCCGGGTCAAGGGCGTCAATTGTCAGCTTGTTAGCCGCAGCCTCACAAAAGTGAAATGGGATAAAAACGACATTGTCTTTCGGTCTTCCTGTGATTTTTGCTTTTACCCGTATGCTTCCGCGTCTTGTTGATACAGCTACCATGTCACCTTCGGAAAGATTATAGTTAGCAGCATCATTGCTGTTCATTTCTACAAAAGCTTCTGGCACAAGGGTATCAAGAATGTTCGAATTTCGTGTCATTGTACCGGTGTGGAAATGTTCAAGAACCCTTCCTGTTGTAAAAATTACAGGATATTCAGGATCTACATCCTCTGCGGGAGGAGCATATTCCACAGCAGTAAATAGTCCAAGTCCCCGTGCGAATTTACCTTTGTGGAGGTATTGTGTTCCCCCATGGTCTGTTGCGGGACAGGGCCACTGAAGAAGTTCTTTTTCTATTCTTTCATACGTAAAACCCGCATATGAAGGAGTTACTGTTCTTATTTCTTCAAAGATTTCCTCTGCATTCCTGTATGACCATGATGCACCCATCCTGTTTGCGATCTCTATCATAATCCACCAGTCATCCCGGTTGTTGCCAACAGGATCAACGACTCGGTTCATTTTTTGAATGCGCCGTTCCGTATTTGTAACGGTACCTTCCTTTTCTAAAAATGCAAATCCAGGAAGAACAACATCTGCATATTGAGCTGTTTCTGTCATAACAATGTCCTGGACAACAAGAAAGTCAAGAGCCTCCAGGGCTTCAATAACATGGTGCTGGTTAGGGTCTGACATTACAGGGTTTTCGCCAAAAACATATAATGCTTTTACATCACCGTTTATTGCAGCGTTGAGAGATTCGACAATTGTTAAGCCGGGTTTATCTGAAAGTTGAGAAAGTGGACTCCAGGCTTCAGTGAATTTTTTCTTGTTATCTTCGTTCGCTACCGGCTGATATGCGGGATATACTGCATTAAGAGCACCCATGTCACAGGCGCCCTGAACATTGTTCTGGCCCCTCAGGGGATTTACTCCGCCGCCTTCAACTCCAAGGTTGCCTAACAACATCTGGATATTCGCACAGCTTTTTACTCCATTTACGCCTGATTTGAATTGTGTGATTCCCATGCAATAGTAGAGAGCTACAGGTTTTGTTGTGGCGAGGATTCGTGCCGCTTCAACTATTTTAGATGGATCATCGAGGCCGCAAATTTCAGCGGTATATTCAGGAGTATATTTTTCTACGGTTTTGGCATATTCAGAAAAATTTTCACACCGTGAATCTACGTATTCTTTATCGTAAAGTTTTTCTTTTATCGCTATGTGGCCAAAACAGTTCAAAATTGCAATGTTGGTTCCAGGTTTTATCTGTAAGTATACATCCGCATACTGTGACATTTCAATTTTTCGCGGGTCAATTACGACAAGTTTTTTCTTGTTGTAGATAACTTCCTTTTTTATCATCGAAGCAATTACTGGATGATTTTCTGTCGTATTTGAGCCTATAATAAGATAACCTTCGCTTACCGGTATTTCTCTTATTGAGTTTGTCATGGCTCCTGAGCCAAGTGTAGCCGCCAGACCGGCGACTGTAGAGCTGTGTCATAACCTCGCGCAGTGGTCGACATTGTTTGTACCTACCACTGCTCTCATGAATTTCTGCATAAGATAATTTTCTTCGTTAGTGCATTTTGCTGAAGAAAAAGCCATGATTGAATCAGGACCTGATTTTTCTTTTGCTTCTGAAATTTTTGATGCTACCAGGTCAAGGGCTTCGTCCCACCCGGCTTCCTCAAATTTTCCGTTTTTCTTTATAAGGGGAGTTTTGATTCTTTTATCCCCCTGGACAAAATCAAATCCGAAACGTCCCTTTACGCACAGATGGCCGTTGTTGGGTCCCTGGTCATTTCCCAGAGCTTTAACGAGCTGACCTTCTTTATTTTTATAAAAATCAATTTTACAGCCAACGCCGCAGTAGATGCAGATGCTGGATTCTTTTTCAAGTTCCCATGAAGGCCCGCTTCCAAGAACTTTCTGAAACGAAAGGGCTCCAGTCGGGCATAGCTGCACACATGTGCCGCATTTTACACATGAAGAATCGCCTATTGTATCAAACAAATCTGCAGTAAGATGAGTACCTGAGCCTCTTCCTGCAAAATCCCATACATTTTTCACCTGAATTTCAGCACATGCTTTAACGCACCTTCCGCATAGTATGCACCTGTTTTCATTTCTTCTCAGTCCCTCGTTTGATACCGTATCAATTTCTCTGGTATTTTTAGGGAAAGTGTTCAGGGGAGGATCAATGTCATACCTGATAATCAGGTCTTGAAGTTCACAGTCTCCATTTGATTCGCAATAGAGACAGTTGTGGTCTCCTTCCGCCAGCAGCATGTTGAGTATTTCTTTTCTGAGAGATATAATTTCTTCGTCTTCAGTCTCAATCTTCATGCCATTTGCTGCTGGTTCGGTGCATGAAGTTTTAATCATTGTGTCATTGATACGAACAATGCACATCCGGCAGGCGCCCGTAGTGGTAATTTTAGGGTTATAACAGAGTGAAGGTATGTATATATTATTTTCCCGGGCAATCTCAAGAATTGTCTGGCCTTTATGTCCCGTTACCTCCCTGTTATCAATATTTAATCGAATTTCTTCCATAGGATAACTCCTCCCAATATAAAGTAACACATATTACTTTTATTATGCTAAAATAAACATAATAAAATCATTATGTATATTCAGGCATATTAAACTAATCTATATGCTAATATATGTGCAGTTTAATTTGATTTTATGTCAATGATTAATTTTTAGCGTAAAAAATATTATTGTTAATAAATAGTCTTATCACCTTTAATAAGGTGTAAAAAATGAATGGAGTTTAGTTTTTACAGCACTTTATGATGCTGAAGGTAGACTTTTAGTGGTGAACGCAGGGACGATGAGGAGCAGGCATTGAGATCATAGTATGCCAGTTTTTTGAAGTTTCTTTTTTTATACTGGATGAAAAGTTTTCTTAGTTTAAGGCCCTGCCATATGTGATGCGTACTTCGCCATTACATATGGCAGGTGAGTTGTCGGAGAAGAATGATAGCCCTATTAGAAGAGCTGCAGTAAAAGATAAAGATTGTTGTATGATTTTTTTGTTTC
>CAZPEK010000328.1:0-4624 GCA_964585555.1 uncultured Leptospirales bacterium
TGGATGAAGGAAGGGATACCGAAGGTGTCGGTGCGTCTTTTTGAAGATTTGCTGATCTATCACTTCCACCGCCGTCATGTATCCTGCTGCTTTATGGGAAGCTGCGAGAGCTATCTGGTTGTCGAACACAATGGTGATGTCTATCCCTGTGATTTTTTTGTCTATCCTGACTGGAAGCTGGGAAGTATTATCAGCAATGAAATCAATGACCTGATAGAGGCTCCCCGGCGAAAAGATTTTGCCGCCATGAAGGGAGAGCTGCCTGAGGCGTGCAGATCATGCAGACTGCTTCAATTCTGCAACGGCGACTGTACAAAGTTTCGCCAGGGGCGGGACGGGGGTTACAGCGAAATGAGCGCCTACTGTGAATCCCTGAAAATGCTGGTTGCCCACATGGAGCCCCATCTCGGAGAGATTGCCGCCTATGTCCAGGGCAGTGCGGGGGGAGAGACGGGGCGTAATGATCCGTGCCCCTGTGGAAGCGGGAAAAAATATAAAAAATGCTGCGGAGCCTGAGGGCAAAAGAGAATTGACACAAAAAAAGCCTCTTTGTACTTTTTTCCAAGATTGATAAGATTGTGCCCCTGACCGGGCCCGTAATTTCATCATTTTTATCCAAAAAAAGGGAGATGCCTTATGAAAAAAATTCTATGCACTGCAGCTTTAATTCTGGTTTTTGTTACTCCGGATGCCTGGGGCGGGGTCATTGCAACCTACCCAAGAAAGGCGATGTTTATTGAACAAATGGTCTATTCCCCTGACGGGAAAAAAGTTGCCCTCCAGGCCCGTGACAAGGCGAATTATTACCGGCGCACCGCTCATATCTATATTGGAAGTTCACAGTACGGCCGCTTCAAAAAGATTTCAAATATTGCAGCTTCACATATAAGCTGGATTGATAACAGTACCATTGCCTTTCGTGCACAGAATACCAGTATTTTTACAAAGAGAGGGGCACCCGCAATTGTAGTGAAAGCTATTAATGTAAATACACGGCGGGTTGAAACGCTTTACACTCTTCCTGCTCAGACCATTCCCGGATCGGGGGGAAGGACAGCGGTTACCAATTATTATGCCATCTCTCCCGGTGCCCGGTACCTTCTCGTACAGATTGGGAAAAAGTATATTCTCGAGGATATGGCAGGGCGGCGGGCCATCAATCTTCCCGGTTTCAAGGTGCCCTATTCTTCCAATCCCGTGTCACAGGTTAGATTTTTCGGCAGGAACGGCATGATTCTTTTTGATGGAAATGCCCGGCGTTATCTCATTTATCACTATGACGGCAGAAGGCTTCGGCTTCAGAAGACGATTGCGTCCATGGGGAGTCTGAAACCATCAGGCAACTTTTCAATTGACAGGGGGGGGAAGTATATCATTTTTGCTGCCGAGGTCTGCCGGGGTGGATGCCGAAACGAAATATATCGATACAACCTGCAGACAAACCGGCTCAGCAGAAAAATTATGACCGTTCGGGGAAGCCAGGTTCTGCGTCTGGTCTTTTCTAAGCAGCAAAACCAGGTACTGGTAAATGATTTTCACCAATGGCTGAAGCGCTATCCCCTTTCAGTGAGAAACTGATACTCCGGGGGAAATTTTTTCAGAAATATTAATGCATAGAGGTTTCAGTAATGGCGGAAGAAACTCACCTGACAGAAAAAGATTCTGGAAATACCGAAGAAGCCTCACGGATTCTACGGAACATTGGGCTTGCCATGATTATTACCGGGAGCCTCTATGCATTCTACAGCCTTCTGGCTGGATTATACATGATGTTCTTTGCCTCTGTTTTTGGAAGCGGCTCATCTGTTTTTCCCTCTCCAGGGGGGGATTTTAACCCCTTCACTGTCTTTAAAACGATGCGCCCTGTTCTTTTTGTCACGGGGGGCGAAAAACTTTTAACCGGTGTTCTTTCTGTTGCCGCCATTGTCGCCGGAGCAGGAATGATGCAGTACAAAAAATGGGGAAGACGGTTCAGTCAGATATGGGCTGTGTCAGCCCTTGCCGCCCTTGTTGCCGGGGTGATTCTCCATGTTCTGGTTATAGTCCCTTCACTGAGAAAAATGTACCTGGGAATGATTAAGACCTTTTCAGGTATAGAAGGAGCGCCTGATATGTCTTCTTTCTTTGAAAATATGGTACCCTTTGCGGTGCAGTGGAGTACCATGATGGTTATTGCTGTCAGCCTGGTTATGGCTCTGCTCCCTGGATTGACTTTACATTTCTTAAGAGAGTTTCCTTTGAAAAATTTTCATGATTAGAGCGGGCAGCAGTGCGGGGGCGGGAATTTTTTATTGTATAAAGGGAATAAAAATGGAAAAGGTGGTCCCCTCATTTTTTTTACTCGAAACAGCAATGGTCCCGTGATGACGCTCGGTTATGATAAAATGAGAAACTGAAAGCCCGAGGCCCGTGCCCTCGTCGGATGTTTTGGTGGTAAAGAAGGGTTCAAAAATTCGGGAAAGCTCATCAGGATCAATACCGGGGCCGTTATCTTCTATTGTGACAGATACACCTTTCTTATCGGCTGCTGTTATGATGTTCAGAGTCGGCAGCACATCCTGTCGACCGCTCATAGCCTGGGAGGCATTACGAATCAGGTTTAAAAAGACTTGCTGTATCTCCCCCTTGACGCAGTTGACTGTGGGAAGGTCAGGCTGATACTCTTTTTTGATGATGGTTTTTTTAAAGTCGTAGCCTTTTTCCAGATCATAATCACTTGAGGCTATTTTAATTGTATTGTCAAGGAGCAGGTTGATATCTTCATCGCTTCTCTTCGTCGAGCTCTTACGGCTGAAGGAGAGCATATTTTTAACGATAGCTGCAGCACGTCCACCCGCTTCGGAAATGCCGTTAAGATATTCGTAGATATGGCGTGTTTTAAGATACTGGCTGACGGTTTCCAGGTCAAGGCTCAGGTCGAGGGCCGCTTCCCGGTTTTTTTCCCCTTTTGGATCAAGACGGCTCAGGGTTGCCTGAACCCCCTGCATGATGACTCCCAGGGGATTGTTGATTTCATGGGCCATGCCGGCTGCAAGCCCCCCGAGGGCCATCGTTTTTTCTGTCTGAATCATCATTTCCCGTGATTTCTGCTGTTCTGTTATATCATGAAAAATAACCAGAAGGAGGGGATCTGCAATGGTGACCCGAATCTCCATGATGCGAATGGCCCCATTTTTAGTGGAGACATGGTGCTGACCCATTTCAATAATTTCTCCATCACGGGCTGATTTTTTTTTGCTGAAATAGTCTCTGAGGATTTCTTTTCTGTGAAGTTCAGCAGGGAAGAGTTTGAACATGAAATCATCAGTTGTAGTTATTTCTTCGTCATTGAATTCCAGCTGGTCTTTGAAGGCCTGGTTAAGAAGGGTAATGAAGCCGTTATTATCAATGGCAACCGGTATGGGGAGCCACTTCAGCATAATGTTCAGATGTTCTTCGTTTCGAACCAGCTCCTGCTGTGAGGCGATGAGTTCTTCATTCTGGGCCTCAAATTCTTCATTTGTCGCCTCCAGCTCTTCAAGGGTTGCCTGCAGTTGTTCATTGGCGGCGCTTAGTTCCTGATTATTTATCTGCAGGCTGTTTTCTGATTTTTCGAGTTTTTTCATCAGTGTATTGAGGCTGTCTGAAAGTCCGAGAGAAAATACAATTACTACAACTGCCGACCCGATTTGAACTGAAGAATTGGTGAGGGTATTGTACGGAAGAAAATCCCAGGAAAGCAGGTTGGAAAGAAGCTGGCCTGTCAGCATAACGATAAATCCTGCAAAGAGGTACCCGGCACGGGCATCATGTCTTGATAGAGCCCGGAGCGTTAATACTAAAAGAAGGGGAGATGCAAGTAGCCCCAGGAGAAGTACAATTTTAATTGAAACCACATAGGAAACTGCCAGGGAAACCGGTACCATTATCGCTGCAGGAATAATAAGCAGGACGAATATTGTTTTGTGCAGAGTTGGATAGTTTTGTCGTGCCTCAAGATAAGTGGTAAAAAAGAGGCTGATAAAAATAATTGATAGGGATATCGAAAGGGGAAGAGAATGGGCCTGGAACCAGGGAAAAGCGGGCCAGAGAAACTGAAAGCCGATACCATTATGGGCCGCCTCGTAGAGGGTCCAGCTGAGGATAAAAGCAGAAAAAGCCCCATACATTCTTCCCTTTACGGTGAAAAAAAGAAAAAGATTATGAACAAAGATAAAAAGCATGAGACCATAAAAAATCCATAGGAGGGCCGTTTCTCCGTTATCTTTTTTCATAAAAGCCTTGAGGGTCATAATTTCAAGGGGAAGACGAAGCGAACTGGTAGATTGCACTCTGATATAGATATCGTTATTTCCTTTTTTCAGTTGAAGGGGGAAAATAAAATTCCGGTTGTTGTAGGGGCGCTGATGAAAATGAAAGGTGTCTCCTGAAATTAATTTTTTGTTCTGATGATAGACTTCAATAGAGTCAATAAGGGGATAGGCAAGACGAAGGATAAAAGAAGAGTCGCTGATGTTGTTCTCGACGGCAAAGTGGAGCCAGTATGGAGAATCAGTGAAGCTGAAGTTTAAAATTTCTGTTTTAGATTGAGTCCATCCATCCTTGAGACCTGCTGCCGTGGAAATGGTTAACTTCCTTTCCCTGT